>NZ_KB849156.1:0-55401 GCF_000367905.1 Acinetobacter sp. CIP A162
ATCAAAAGGCAAACAAGGGCGAAATCAAACCTACTCCGACGCAGCCATCCAATGCTGCTTAATGATTAAATCCTTATTCCGTCTGTCTTTACGTATGGTTACTGGCTTTGTGCAAAGTCTGATTAAACTTTGCGGATTAAATTGGATAGCGCCAGACTACACTACAATTTGTAGACGAAAACAGCATATTGATATTGCAATCAGCTACCAAAAAAGTAGCGATGGGCTGCATCTACTCGTAGACTCTACAGGCATGAAGTTTCTAGGTGAGGGCGAATGGAAACGCAAGAAACATGGAGCTGAATATCGTCGCCAATGGCGTAAACTACATATTGGTATAGATGGGGTCGTCTCAGAATTCGGAAAATAAAGCACGCTAAGGCGTAGTCACCCCGTGACTCCCCCGCGCCGATGCAGCGAGCTTCGTTCCGTCTTGCAGTGACGCAATCAGCGGGCAGGAAACGTTCCCTTTCCGCGCATGGCAGGCGCACACCAGTTCAGACAGCACGGCCTCCATGCGTGCCAAGTCGGCCATCTTCTCGCGCACATCCTTGAGCTTGTGCTCGGCCAGGCCGCTGGCTTCCTCGCAATGGGTGCCATCCTCCAGCCGCAGTAGCTCGGCGATTTCGTCCAGGCTAAAGCCCAGCCGCTGGGCCAATTTCACGAACCGCACTCGTGTTACATCCGCCTCGCCATAGCGGCGAATGCTGCCATAGGGCTTGTCTGGCTCCGGCAGCAGGCCCTTGCGCTGGTAGAACCGGATGGTCTCCACATTGACCCCGGCCGCCTTGGCAAAAACGCCAATGGTCAGATTCTCAAAATTAATTTGCATATCGCTTGACTCCGTACATAACTACGGAAGTAAGCTTAAGCTATCCAAACCAAATTTGAAAGGACAAGCGTATGTCTGAACCACAAAACGGGCGCGGCGCGCTCTTCGCCGGTGGGCTGGCCGCCATTCTTGCGTCGGCCTGCTGCCTAGGGCCGCTGGTTTTGATCGCCTTGGGGTTCAGCGGGGCATGGATCGGCAACCTGACGGTATTGGAGCCGTATCGGCCGATCTTCATCGGCGCGGCGCTGGTTGCACTGTTCTTTGCCTGGCGGCGCATCGTCCGACCGACCGCAGCCTGCAAGCCGGGCGAGGTGTGCGCGATTCCGCAAGTGCGCACCACCTACAAGCTCATTTTCTGGTTCGTCGCCGTGTTGGTCTTGGTCGCGCTTGGTTTTCCCTACGTCATGCCATTTTTCTACTAATCAGGAGTTCATCATGAAAAAGCTGTTTGCCTCCCTCGCTCTCGCCGCTTTCGTTGCCCCCGTGTTCGCCGCCACTCAGACCGTCACGCTGTCCGTGCCTGGCATGACCTGCGCCTCTTGCCCGATCACTGTCAAGCACGCGCTTTCCAAGGTTGAGGGCGTGAGCAAGACCGACGTAAGTTTCGACAAGCGCCAGGCCGTCGTCACCTTCGACGATGCCAAGACCAACGTCCAGAAGTTGACCAAGGCGACCGAGGACGCGGGCTATCCGTCCAGCCTCAAACGCTGATCCGTTAACCGAACTCGGGAGCGACACATGGGACTCATCACGCGCATCGCTGGCAAAACCGGCGCGCTCGGCAGCGTCGTTTCCGCGATGGGCTGCGCCGCCTGTTTTCCTGCCATCGCCAGCTTTGGCGCGGCCATCGGACTGGGCTTCTTGAGCCAGTACGAGGGGCTATTCATTGGCATCCTGCTGCCGATGTTCGCCGGCATCGCGTTACTCGCCAATGCTATCGCTTGGCTCAATCATCGACAGTGGCGACGCACGGCGCTCGGCACGATAGGCCCGATCTTGGTGCTGGCAGCGGTGTTTTTAATGCGGGCTTACGGCTGGCAGAGCGGTGGACTGCTCTATGTCGGCCTGGCCTTGATGGTTGGGGTGTCGGTCTGGGATTTCATCTCGCCAGCACATCGCCGCTGCGGGCCGGACAGCTGTGAATTGCCAGAACAACGTGGCTGACGGCAACAGCCGTAGCCACCACAGAAAAGGAAAAATACATGACCACCCTGAAAATCACCGGGATGACCTGCGACTCGTGCGCGGCTCACGTCAAGGAAGCCTTGGAGAAAGTGCCCGGCGTGCAATCGGCGCTGGTGTCCTATCCGAAGGGCACAGCGCAACTCGCCATTGAGGCGGGCACGTCATCGGATGCGCTGACTACCGCCGTGGCCGGACTGGGCTACGAGGCAACGCTTGCCGATGCGCCACCGACGGACAACCGCGCCGGCCTGCTCGACAAGATGCGCGGCTGGATAGGGGCCGCTGATAAGCCCAGTGGCAACGAACGCCCGTTGCAGGTCGTCGTCATTGGTAGCGGTGGCGCGGCAATGGCGGCAGCACTGAAGGCCGTCGAGCAAGGCGCGCACGTCTCGCTGATCGAGCGCGGCACCATCGGCGGCACCTGCGTCAACGTCGGCTGCGTGCCGTCCAAGATCATGATTCGCGCCGCCCACATCGCCCATTTACGTCGGGAAAGTCCGTTCGACGGCGGTATCGCGGCGACTGTGCCTGCGATTGACCGCAGCAAACTACTGGCCCAGCAGCAGGCGCGCGTCGAAGAACTGCGCCATGCCAAGTACGAAGGCATTCTGGACGGCAACCCGGCCATCACCGTTGTACATGGTGAGGCGCGTTTCAAGGATGAGCAGAGCCTGGTCGTCCGTTTAAACGATGGTGGCGAGCGCGTGGTAGCTTTCGACCGCTGCTTAGTCGCCACGGGTGCCAGCCCGGCCGTGCCGCCGATTCCGGGCCTGAAAGAGTCACCCTACTGGACTTCGACCGAGGCCCTGGTCAGCGACACCCTTCCCGAACGCCTAGCCGTGATCGGCTCGTCGGTGGTCGCGCTGGAACTGGCGCAAGCCTTCGCCCGGCTGGGCAGCCAGGTCACGATCCTAGCTCGCAACACGCTGTTCTTCCGCGACGACCCGGCCATCGGCGAGGCCGTTACAGCCGCGTTCCGTGCCGAAGGGATCAAGGTATTGGAACACACGCAAGCCAGCCAGGTCGCGCATGTGGACGGCGAATTCGTGCTGACCACCGGGTACGGTGAAATACGCGCCGACCAGCTGCTGGTCGCCACTGGCAGGGCACCGAACACGCGCAGCCTGGCATTGGAAGCGGCGGGAGTCGCTGCCAATGCGCAGGGGGCCATCGTCATCGACAAGGGCATGCGCACCAGTACGCCACACATTTATGCGGCTGGCGACTGCACCGACCAGCCTCAGTTCGTCTATGTGGCGGCAGCGGCCGGCACCCGTGCTGCGATCAACATGACTGGCGGCGATGCGGCCCTGGACCTGACCGCAATGCCGGCCGTGGTGTTCACCGACCCGCAGGTCGCCACCGTGGGCTACAGCGAGGCGGAAGCACATCACGACGGGATCGAGACCGACAGTCGCACCTTGACCTTGGACAACGTGCCGCGTGCGCTTGCCAACTTCGACACACGCGGCTTCATCAAGCTGGTCATCGAGGAAGGTAGCGGACGGCTCATCGGCGTGCAAGCGGTGGCCCCGGAAGCGGGTGAACTGATCCAGACGGCGGTGCTCGCCATTCGCAACCGTATGACCGTGCAGGAACTGGCCGACCAATTGTTCCCCTACCTGACCATGGTCGAAGGGCTGAAGCTCGCGGCGCAGACCTTCAGCAAGGACGTGAAGCAGCTTTCGTGCTGCGCCGGATGAGGAAAAGGAGGTGTTCAATGAGCGCCTACACAGTGTCCCGGCTGGCCCTTGATGCCGGGGTGAGCGTGCATATCGTGCGCGACTACCTGCTGCGCGGATTGCTACGGCCGGTCGCGTGCACCACGGGCGGCTACGGCTTGTTCGATGACACCGCGTTGCAACGGCTGCGCTTTGTACGGGCTGCCTTCGAAGCGGGTATCGGCCTGGACGCACTGGCGCGGCTGTGCCGGGCGCTGGATGCTGCGGACGGTGACGGTGCGTCTGCGCAGCTTGCCGTGTTGCGGCAACTCGTCGAGCGTCGGCGCGAGGCCCTGGCCAGCCTCGAAATGCAACTGGCCGCCATGCCAACCGAACCGGCACAGCACGCGGAGAGTCTGCCATGAACAGCCCAGAGCACTTGCCGTCTGAGACGCACAAACCGATCACCGGCTACTTGTGGGGCGCGCTGGCCGTGCTCACCTGTCCCTGCCATTTGCCGATTCTCGCCATTGTGCTAGCCGGCACGACGGCCGGCGCGTTCATCGGGGAGCACTGGGGTATTGCAGCCCTCACGCTGACCGGCTTGTTTGTCCTGTCTGTGACGCGGCTGCTGCGGGCCTTCAAGGGAAGATCATGACCGCTTCCCAGCCAGCCGAGAGTGGGCAGCTTTGAGCTTCGCTACCAATCTGGAGGAGTACCACCATGAACGCAAACGCCCCGAACACTGCCAGTTGCACCACCTGCTGCGTATGCTGCAAAGAAATTCCGCTCGATGCCGCCTTCACCCCGGAAGGCGCGGAATACGTCGAACATTTCTGCGGGCTGGATTGCTATGAACGCTTCCAGGCACGCGCCAAGGCCGCGACAGAATCTGACATTGCGCCTGTCCCTGGCGGTTCGCAGCCGTCAGATTGAGGCATACTCTAAAGTTACATTATTTCTCTTACAGGTAAGACTGTAGACTTGCACTTGGAGCTTTCAACTTCACTAAATAGCCCGATAAGCCTAGGTCGAGAAAGTCTTTACAAAGCTCTTTCCGGTGAGGGTTAAACTTAGTTTCGATACTGTTATCAAAGTTGTAAAAGCACTTAGTTTACGGCAAGCAATTTAACATTGGATGTAATTATAAATATTATCTAAATAAGCTGCAATTTCATCCACTGTGGCTCTCGCAGTCCTTGAAACACCCACCAGTGTCGCTGAACCAGGTCCGGTCCACTCACCATATCCTACTAACCATAGGTTGGATTGTTTGACTGCTCGTGTTCCTTCAACAAGTATCGTATTATTTTCCTCTACTATTCCAAGTGGCTTTAAATGGCTTAAAGTCGCTTTAAATCCAGTACACCAAATCACTGCATTAACCTGTTGAAAAGATCCATCTTCCCAAATCACGCCATTTTCTGTAAAAGCCGAAAATGGGCGCTCACTATGTAAAACTCCTCGTGCACGTGCATCTTTGACTGAATCAATCATGACAATATCACCCAGACCGCCAACAGGCTGATCTATTGTACGGCCTTCTAATTGTGCCTTTAAACGCTCTGTCGCACGTAAAAACAGTACACGGCCATCAACAACATCTGCTAAAAATTGAGGAGGTGTTGGCGTGATCCAAAGAGTGTCTGCCACTTGGGAAACTTCAGCCAAAATTTGTGCTCCAGAATTTCCACCACCGACTATCATTACGTGCTTATCTTTAAAAAGTTCTGCATTTTGATAATGGGCGGAGTGTAATTGCAGACCTTTGAAATTTTCTTGGCCAGGGTAAGATGGGATATAAGGATGACTCCAGGTGCCCGTTGCACTGATTACAGCCTTGGCTCTCCATATCTGTTCACCTGCATGCACACTCAATACTTCTCCTTCGCTTTTGACGTGATCAACATATACAGGACGAATAATCGGAAATTGATAACGCTGCTCATATTGCTGCAAGTATTCAATAACTTCTTTCTTGGTCGGATACGTTTGTTCTGTATTCGGCATAACCCAACCAGGTAAGGAACTCCAGCTATTCGGTGAAAACAGACGCAAAGAATTCCAAGCATGTAACCAGGCTCCACCTGCTTGATTTTGATCATCTAAAATAATAAATGGTATTTTTTTTCGCTTTAAAAAATAAGCTGTAGATAAAGCTGCCTGTCCACCACCGATAATGATGACATCAGTTTCCGTCTGTTTCTGATTCAAAGCCTTTTCCCCTTTTATTTTTTCTTTAATATAAAAACCCAATCCTGAAGACTGGGCTTTTACAATATTCACTATATTTTTATGACAACATCAAAATCAACTTAAACTATCAAGATATTTTTCAGCATCTAATGCAGCCATACAACCAGAGCCTGCTGAAGTAATCGCTTGGCGATAAACTGAATCAGCCACATCACCGGCAGCGAATACACCTGGCACTGAAGTAGCAGTGGCATTCCCCGCTGTTCCGCTTTGGATCTGAATATAGCCATCACGTAACTCAAGTTGCGCTGAAAACATCTCAGTATTTGGTTTGTGACCAATTGCCACGAATAAACCCTGTACCTCAATATCTTGCTTTGATCCATCTACAGTGGATTTTAAACGCACTCCAGTTACTCCGGTGTTATCGCCTAACACTTCATCCACTTGATTGTTCCAAAGAATGCTAATTTTGCCTTCTTTCTGTTTTGCAAAAAGATGGTCTTGTAGAATTTTTTCAGAACGCAATGAAGCTCGGCGATGCACTAAAGTCACGTGAGCTGTAATATTAGACAGGTAAAGCGCCTCTTCAACCGCAGTGTTACCACCGCCTACAACCATCACCTTCTGGTTCTTATAGAAGAAACCGTCACAAGTTGCACAGGCACTTACACCTTGCCCCATGAATTTAGCTTCAGACTCAAGACCTAAGTATTGTGCCGTTGCACCTGTGGCAATAATCAGGGCATCACAGGTGAATTCTTCCATATCGCCTTTCAGCACGAATGGACGAACGCTTAAATCCACTTCACTGATATGGTCATAGACGATTTCGGTGCCAAAACGTTCCGTATGCGCTTGCATACGTTCCATGAGTGCGGGGCCTGTTAAACCTTCTGGATCACCCGGCCAGTTATCGACTTCAGTGGTCGTGGTTAATTGACCACCGAGTTGTAAGCCTGCAACTAAAGTGGGTTTAAGATTAGCCCGTGCTGCATATACCGCAGCGCTGTAACCCGCAGGACCTGAGCCAAGAATGATTAATTTAGAATGTCTCTTTTGCATTTAAGATCACCTAGCAGTTTACAAACTGCGCTGATTGACACGTTTAGATAATTCTTCAGCTGATTCCTTACGTTCTGAATAACGATCTGTCAGGTATTTGCTTTGTCCACGAGTCAGTAGGGTGAACTTAAATAACTCTTCCATCACATCCACAATCCGGTCATAGAAAGCCGAAGGTTTCATTCGCCCATCTTCTTCAAACTCCAAAAAAGCTTTTGGAACTGAAGACTGATTTGGAATGGTGATCATCCGCATCCACCGCCCCAAAATACGCATCTGGTTCAGGCTGTTAAATGACTGTGATCCGCCACTGACTTGCATCAAGGCAAGAGTTTTACCTTGGGTTGCACGGATTGCCCCTCCTGCCAGTGGAATCCAGTCGATTTGAGATTTAAAGATTGAACTCATAGAACCATGGCGTTCAGGTGAACACCAGACCATGCCTTCTGACCATGCTAAAAGCTCATGCAGTTCTTTTACTTTGGGATGCTCAGTATCCGCATCTTCTGGTAAAGGAAGCCCTTTAGGATGAAAGATTTTTATTTCCGCCCCAAAATGCTCAAGGATTCGACCGGCTTCAAGAACTGCAAGGCGACTGTAAGAACGTTCTCGATTAGAGCCATACAGCAGCAAAATTCGCGGAGGATGAGCAAGTTCTTTGGCTTGAACTTTTTCAAAGGTGGGTTGCTCAAGAAGATTTAGATCTACATTTGGGAGATTCATAGAGTTAGGCCTCTTTAAAAACTTTCTTTCTCAGCCAGAGTGAAACACTCACCAAGGCAATCAACACAGGAACTTCGACCAGTGGGCCAATAATCGTGGTAAAAGCAACAGGCGAAGCGATACCAAAAGTTGCAATCGCTACTGCAAGTGATAATTCAAAATTATTCCCCGCTGCGGTAAATGCAATTGCTGTGGTCTTAGGATAGTCATTGCCCATCCATTTACTCATAAAGAAGCTGATGAAGAACATTAAAACGAAGTAAATGGTTAAAGGAATCGCGATGCGTAAAACTTCAAGCGGAAGACTCACGACATCACCGCCTTTTAGGCTAAACATGGCCAGAATGGTGAACAGCAAAGCCATTAAACTCAGCGGACTGATTTTCGGAATGAACTTGGTTTCATACCATTCCACGCCTTTCTGTTTCACCAAAATCCATCGCGTTAAGAAACCTAATAAGAACGGAATACCAAGATAAACCAGAACAGCATGGGTGATGGTCCAGAAATCGACATTAATGACCTGCGAAGCGACACCAAAATAGGGTGGAAGGAAGGTCAGGAATAACCAGGCATAGGTACTGAAAAATAGAATCTGGAAGATGCTGTTAAAGGCAACTAATGCTGCAACATATTGATTATCACCACACGCCAAGCCATTCCACACCAGAACCATGGCAATACATCGAGCAAGACCGATCAGGATGACACCGGTCATATATTCTGGATAACTATGTAAAAATATGATTGCCAGGGCAAACATGAGTACTGGCGCGATCAGCCAGTTTTGTACTAAGGATAAAGTAAGGGTTTTCTTATCCTTAAACACTTGTGGCAAAGTCGCATAGTTCACTTTTGCCAGTGGTGGATACATCATTAGAATAAGACCAATCGCGATTGGAATATTCACTGAATCAATGCTTAATTTATCGAGTGCGACAGAAGCCTGAGGAAAGAAGTTTCCGATGGCAATGCCTAAGGCCATGGCAATAAAAATCCATAGCGTCAGGTTGCGATCTAAAAAAGATAAGCGTTTTTCAGACATTTCACTTACTCAACGTTCGAAATTTGATTAATTGCTGCAATCAATTCTGAGCGAGATAGTTTATCTACATTAAGTTTAAATAAAGCATCTAAGCGACGATTGATATGTTCAACAGTGCTCATAAAGGCTTTTATTTTTTCTTCTTTATTCACGTCTAAGTGTGAAGGATCAGCCAAGCCCCAATGTGCCTTGATTGCTCCACCCAAATAAAGTGGACATGCTTCTTGAGCAGCAGAATCACATACTGTGATCACAACATCAGGTTGATATTGTTCACAATCATTAATCGTTTTACTC
Organism: Acinetobacter sp. CIP A162; assembly: GCF_000367905.1. Classification (GTDB taxonomy): domain Bacteria; phylum Pseudomonadota; class Gammaproteobacteria; order Pseudomonadales; family Moraxellaceae; genus Acinetobacter; species Acinetobacter lwoffii. The sequence goes on from NZ_KB849156.1 coordinate 9,005, forward strand.
CATAAACCTTCGGTAGATAATCCTAAGTTTTCAAGGGTTTCTAAAGTTAGCGGGTGAACTTGACCTGAAGGCTTACTCCCAGCACTATAGGCTTTCCAACCTTCTGGTGCTCGGCTATTAAACAAAACTTCAGACAAAATGCTACGGCAGCTATTTCCAGTACATAAAAATAAAAATTTCATTGAATTACTCACAATAACTATTTACAGAAAGGGGGTGTTGATCATCCAGCTTTGATTGAGATTGAACCGTCTTCAAAATATCTAAAATTTCATAACACCAGTTGGCCAATTTTGGATTGATACTGTAGTAAACCCATTGGCCTTGTCTGCGATCTTGAAGTAGCCCTGAAGCACGTAAAAGGGCTAAATGTCTTGAAATTTTAGGTTGACTGAGTTGTAGTTTTTCAGTCAAATCACATACACATAGTTCTTTATTTTCAACAATTAATGTCACTATATTGAGACGTGTTTCATCTGATAAGCATTTAAAAAAATTAACTTGATCCATATAAGTCTCCTTCACATTCTTTCCATTCAAGAGATGAGAAAGTGCTATTTAATTCTTAGGCCATTTTCATCAATAATTTTTTCACCATCTTCTTTGCTAAATGCGCCTTTCTGAGGAAACGGGAGAATATCCAAAACAACTTCAGAAGGACGACACAAACGTGTACCTAAATCCGTAACAACGAATGGGCGGTTAATCAAAATAGGATGTTGAAGCATAAAATTTAAAAGCTGTTCATCAGACCAATCTTCCCGAACAATTTCTAAATCAGAATATGGAGGTACATTTTTACGAATTGCTTCTCTAACACTTAAACCAGCACTACGAATAAGTTCAATTAATTCTGCTTTCGAAGGTGGGGTAATTAGATATTCAATAACGATTGGTTCAATTCCTGCATTTTGAATTAAAGCTAAGGTATTCCTTGATGTACCACACTCAGGATTGTGATAAATCTTTATGGTCGAGAACATTTTGACTGACTCTGCTATTAGAAACTCAGATATATTTATATACGTATTTCCACATATATGCAAATACGTATATTGATTTTATTTAAATTACTTAATGTCAATAAATGTATATATATTCTTACAAATTCTTATGAGTGAGAAAAAACTCGTTATTTAAATATGTAGATTTAGAGTGTACCCTAAAGTTACAATCTGAAAGTTCATGAAATTATGTATCATTTAAATGATTTTTAATCATAAATAACATGTAACTTTAGTATTAAAGATTTATAATTTACGAAATTGTTCATTTTTATCCAATTGGGGCGTGAAAAATTGAAAGGCCAAAAAGTAGGGTATATCCGGGTAAGTTCTGTCGAGCAAAACACTGGACGTCAACTTGAGGGAATTGAAGTCGACCGGATTTTTGTTGACCGTGCTTCAGGTAAAAATACTGACCGACCTAAATTTCAGGAAATGTTGAACTATGTCCGGGAAGGGGACAGGGTGATTGTACATTCCATGGATCGTTTTGCGCGAAGCCTGAAAGATTTGGTCACTGAAGTAGATAAACTGGTCAAACGAGGGATTGCAATCCAGTTTGTAAAAGAAAATATTACTTTTACGGCCGAATCCACCCCGATGGATAATTTGATGCTGCAATTGATGGGTGCTTTTGCACAGTTCGAACGTGAGATCATTTTAGAGCGGCAAAAGGAAGGAATAAAACTCGCCTCTGCTCAGGGGAAGTACAAAGGTCGGGTGCATAAACTAAAGCCTGACCAAGCTGAAGCTTTACGACAAGCATGGAGGGAAAGGAAGTATCCATCAAAAATGGCATTAGGAAAAGCTTTTGGGATTAGTCGTCAGGCGGTATACCGATATTTACAAGTTAGTGAATAGCTTATTGGGATTGGCAACTAAATTTAGTTTAACTTATAAAAATCATGAAACATTGTTCGAATTTTAAGCGTGGAACATAAATAATCAATAAAAAGCCGCTCTGGTACCCTATGCCCCACAACGGCTTGATCTAATATACTGAAATTTAATGATAAATATCAAGTATTTCGTATAAGGTGTATTATGTTAATTTTAGAAAAACTAACATTCATGCCCCTAGTTCATTTACAGCAAATCAATACCGAAATGGTGCAATATAGCTGCCCATGCAAGAAAAAGAAGAATGGTCATTACGTAGCAAATGGCTAGAGATAGCCAAAATCCATAACGCTGATAAAGTATTGGGAATGCTAAAAACATAGGTAATGTCGGTACTACATACCAAAAGGTATACCAAGCATGATTTGAAATTTTCTGCGGGTCTTGATTCTCAAGTTTCATCCATATCAGCACAAGTATCGTTACGATAGGCAAGGCTGCAATCAATCCGCCTAGACGGTCACTACGTTTAGCAACTTCTGAAATAAGTATGACCATTCCAGCAGTTAGAGCGTACTTAGCAATAAGCCAGACCATGTGCATTTCCTAGATGAATAGATTTATAAAGTTCTATTTTACAAACTGCTAAGTTATAAGCATCTGTTGAATTTACTATTAAAGGATAGAAAAATCTTTTATGACTTTTACATATATTCTTATTAAAGGAAAACTATTTTTAATCCTTTAAAATTGTTATAAGATAAACAAAATTTGTTGATTTTATAACATGAAAATATCATTACTGATCTCATCACTTCCCAGTCAAAGCACAACCGCAAGAATGCGAATTTGGCGTTCATTAAAGTCAAATGGTGCAGCAACTTTAAGAGATGGTGTTTACCTCTTACCCGAAGCACATTCTGAAAAATTCGAGTCTGTTGTTCATGATCATCTTAATGAACATGGGCATGCCTATATCTTTCAGACTGAACCTCCTGCACATTTAGACCTTGCTCAACTTTTCGACAGAACTGGAGAATATGAAGAACTGAGAACTGAAATTTCACAAATACAAAATACGCTTGAGGAAAATAAGAAAAAAGAACATCTCAAACAGATTCGAAAATTAAGAAAAAACCTCAATTCACTGATAGAAATAGATTTTTTCCCAAATACTCATCAAAGCAAAACACTGAATGAACTCACCCGATTAGAACAAGTTATTGCCCGGTTAGGTGAATACGATGAACCCAATAATTTTGAACAGCAATTAAAAGTCCTATGCAAGCAAGATTTTCAAAATAAAATCTGGGCAACCAGAAAGCGTCCTTGGGTTGACCGTTTGGCATCGGCATGGATCATTCAGAAATTTGTAGACCCTCAGGCAAAATTTATTTGGTTAGAGCATCCCAATGATTGCCCCAAAGATACCTTAGGTTTTGATTTTGATGATGCCCAATTTACCCATATCAATCATCTAGTCACTTTTGAAGTGTTAATGCATAGCTTTGAATTACAAAACCCTGCTTTAAATAAAATCGCTGAAATTGTTCATTTTTTAGATGTTGGGGGAAATGAGCCTGCCGAAGCCTTAGGCATTGAAAAAATCTTGCAAGGCTTAAGAAGCACGATCACAGATGATGATCAATTACTCCATCTTTCAAACCATATTTTTGATGGCTTATATGCAGACTTTCAAAGGAATTTAACATGAATAATAAGCCATCTTTAATAGATGAAACAGAAATTGAATCTATCAGCTTTTGGCAAGCATTCAAATTTTGGTTAAAACTGGGATTCATTAGCTTTGGTGGCCCTGCCGGGCAAATCGCTGTTATGCACCAAGAGTTAGTTGAAGAAAAAAAATGGATTTCAGAACAGCGTTTTATGCACGCATTGAATTATTGCATGCTCTTACCCGGCCCCGAAGCTCAACAACTTGCAACTTATATTGGCTGGTTAATGCATAAAACCAAAGGTGGCATCGTTGCAGGGGTTTTATTTGTTCTACCTTCTCTTTTTATCCTCATTGGGCTGTCTTGGGTCTATGTGAAATATGGCGACGTCCCGATCATTGCCGGTTTGTTTTATGGCATTAAGCCCGCAGTTGCCGCAATTGTATTTCATGCCACGTATCGTATTGGCAGTCGTTCATTAAAGAATAAATTTCTATGGGCGATTGCAGTTATCGCTTTTCTTGCAATATTTATTTTTAATATTCCTTTCCCTTTAATCGTTTTATGTGCAGCGATATCGGGTTATTTGGTCGGTAAAAAGTATCCTGATTTATTTAAGCTAAATGCACATCAGTCCAGTCAAAAATCCTATGGACGTGCAATTATTGATGATGATACCCCTACACCTGAACATGCTGTTTTTAAATGGTCTCATCTGATCAAAATAACTGTAATTTCAGCACTTTTATGGGCAATTCCACTCATCTCTTTAACAGCAGTTTTGGGATGGAGTCATTCTTATACTCAACTGGCTTGGTTCTTTACTAAAGCTGCACTTCTGACATTTGGTGGTGCTTATGCTGTTCTGCCTTACGTTTATCAAGGCGCTGTCGGTTTTTATCACTGGCTCACCCCAACTCAAATGATCGATGGTTTAGCCCTAGGTGAAAGTACTCCCGGCCCATTGATCATGGTGGTGGCTTTTGTCGGCTTCTTAGCAGCTTATAACCATTCGCTGTTGGGTGCTGAACATCAATTTATTGCAGGTGCATTAGGTGCAATCATCGTCACGTGGTTTACTTTTATTTTCTCATTTTTCTTTATCTTAGCCGGAGCACCTGTTATAGAGTCCACACACAATCAAATTAAATTTACTGCCCCTTTAACCGCCATTACCGCTGCCGTGGTGGGCGTAATTTTAAATTTGGCACTCTTTTTATGTTACCACGTGCTTTGGCCACAGGGTTTTGAAGGGAATTTTGATTATATCTCTGCCATTATTGCAATTTTAGCTGTAGTCGCATTATTTAAATTTAATCAAAGTGTGCTCAGAGTCATCATCGGTTCTGCTTTAGTGGGTTTAACGATTAAAATTTTACTATAAAGAATGAACACTAGAGGTATGGATAAAAAATCTATGCTTCTTTTGACACGATTCAAGGTATCTTCTTTCATATAAAAAATTAAAGAATATTCCACTAAATCACTCCCCATTTAACATAATGGCGGTTATACGAAGTACACTTGTATATTAATATAAAAATCAATATCTTAAAAATTTACACCAAACCCTAAAATCCATAAAAAGCCGACTTTGAAACAAGTCGGCTTTTTTATGAGCAGTTTTGATACTTCTTGCCAATAAAATTGTTTAAAAAATAGTCAATTTTGAGATTTTTCAAATTTTATCAATGCCTCAATGTCCGAAACTATCCCCAATTGCTGTGGATAAAATTTAGGCTATTTTGTACGCTCTGGCGTACATCAATCTCGGCCCTTTGCGGCTACCTGGGACAGTGGAATTTTCCTATGATGAACTCATCGGGAACAGGAAGTTCCATACAAGAATAACAAGAGATAAGCACAAGGACTGTAAGGTACGACAGGAGTTATACCGAGCGAACCAATACGAAAAACCCCGGCAGGATGCCGGGGTTTTTTATTTCCTATCCTTTCTCATTTGCAAAATAAACATAATGCTCCTAAAATATAGACTATAATCTATATTTTGGTTGTGGTATGTGGACAGTCATTACGACAGATCTATTTAATCAGTGGCTTGAACAGCAAGATGAACCTACACAAGAGAAGGTCCTAGCTGCCCTGGTTGTTCTACAGTAGCAGGGACCGAGTTTAGGCCGTCCTTTAGTAGATACTGTGTATGAGTCTAAATTTACCAATATGAAAGAACTGCGTGTTCAACATCGCGGTAGACCCTTAAGAGCTTTCTTCGCATTTGATCCCTTACGACAGGCTATTGTTCTATGTATTGCTGATAAAGGCGGTAAAAAGCGTTTTTATAAAGACATGCTGGATATTGCAGATGAACAATACCAACTTCATCTCACTACCCTAGGAGATAAATCTAATGGCTAAGACTCTGCAAGAATTGTTAGCTAGCCGCTCTCCAGAGAGCCAAGCCCGTATTCAAAAAATGGCAGATGAATTACTGCTAGAAAATCAGCTTCATCTTATTCGTGAAGAACTCGAAATTTCTCAAAAAGAGCTTGCTGAAACTTTGGGAATAAAACAGCCATCGCTTTCAGCAATAGAAAATCGTGGCAATGATCTTAAGATTTCAACCATGAAAAAGTATGTTGAGGCAATGGGTGGGAAGCTCCGTATTGATGTAGAGCTTCCAACAGGAAAACATATAGGATTCAACGTTTAACAATAAAAATGGGAGCTATAGGCTCCCATTTTTAGATTCGTATAAGGTGTATTATGTTAATTTTAGAAAAAACTTAAAATTATCTATTAAAGAATCATATATTTTTGGATTACTTATAAGTGAAATAGCACCTATATAGTGCAGGCTTAGCTAGAAAAACTATAACACTCTAAGAAAGTATGGGTTTTTATGTACAAGGCAATTTCATAAGAAGCCAGATGATAAAATTCGAGGCTCCCCAATTTTGTAAATCAAATATATGCAAAATAATGTGAGTAAGCCGGCAGTACCAGCATTAACACTGGCTGCACTAGGAGTAGTATTCGGCGATATAGGAACGAGTCCATTATATGCATTAAAAGAAAGCTTTCATGCGACACGCGGGCTACCTATTAATGAACTTAATATCCTGGGAATTCTCTCTTTAATCTTTTGGACCATTACCTTAATTGTTTCGCTTAAATATGTTTTGGTGATCATGAGAGCTGATAACAATGGTGAAGGGGGTATCATGGCATTACTCGCCTTAAACCTTAGGCAAAAAGGATTGTCCCGTGGAAAAAGACTGGCAATCATTATCTTAGGTTTCATTGGAGCATCCTTATTCTTCGGTGACGGTATCATCACCCCTGCTATTTCTGTTTTATCTGCAGTTGAGGGACTTTCTGTTGCTGCCCCGTCATTTGATCGCTTCATTATTCCAATCAGTATTGGAATTCTTATAGCTCTCTTTGCCGTTCAAAAACATGGGACTGCAATGATGGGGAAGTTTTTTGGTCCTATTACCCTGTTATGGTTCCTATCTATTGGTGCCATTGGCATTATGAGTATTATTCAAAGTCCATTTGTTCTTGCATTATTCAGCCCACACTGGGCTTTTTTATTCGTTATTAACAATCCTCTTATTTCATTTTTTGTAATGGGAGCTGTGGTTTTAACAGTAACAGGTGGTGAAGCCTTATATGCGGATATGGGACATTTTGGTATTTTACCGATCAAGTTAGGCTGGTTTTTAATTGTACTGCCATGTCTGATGCTGAATTATGCTGGACAAGGAGCATTACTGTTAAGAGATCCTTCGGCTATCACCAATCCTTTTTACCTGCTTCTGCCTTCAGCCCTTCTATATCCTATGATTATTCTGGCTACTGCAGCTGCAGTGATTGCCTCACAGGCTTTAATCAGTGGGGTATTCTCTATGGCTAAACAGGCAATACAGTTGGGATATCTACCTAGGCTTACAGTTTTACATACCTCCGCTTCGGAAATTGGACAAATTTATATTCCATTACTGAACTGGCTCCTGTTTATCTCTATCACCATCTTGATCTTAATATTTGAAAGTAGCAGCAAGTTGGCAGGTGCTTATGGTCTGGCCGTCACTGTGACCATGTTCTGTGACACACTGTTAGTAGCTTTTCTGGCTTATAGTTACTGGAAATGGAAAACATGGAAAGTCTTACTGTTCATTATTCCATTCGCCTTTATTGATCTGGTTTTGCTGAGTTCAAACCTATTAAAAGTCCTGATTGGAGGCTGGGTACCAGTCGTTATTGCGGTTATTGTTTTTACCCTCATGATGACCTGGAAAAAAGGCAGAGAGATTCTTCAGGACAAACTGCAGAAGGACACGCTTCCACTGAATGTGTTTCTTGAGCACCTTGAACAGACAGGTCAGAAAGTGAGTGGAAATGCCGTATTTTTAACTGGAACGCCTCAAGTCGTACCCCATGCGCTTTTACATAATCTAAAGCATAATAAAGTTCTGCATGAACGTAATTTTTTGGTGACAATCAAGACTTCTGAAATCCCGTATGTTGATGAAGCTAAGCGAATCGTTACTGAAGTACTAGAGAATGGTTTTTTCAGAATAACGATCCATTATGGATTTAAAGAAGAGCCTAATGTGCCTCATTCATTGAAACAAGCTTTTTCAGTACTGGATCTTGAGTATGACTTAATGAATATCAGCTTCTTTGTTTCTAGAGAAAGATTAATTCCAAGTCTGTCCAGCAAGATGTCTACATGGCGTGAAAAGTTATTTGTCGCAATGCAAAAAAATACCAGCCCTGTCAGTGATTTTTATAAAATCCCTTCTAACCGGGTGGTAGAGCTAGGTAGTCAGATTGAAATTTAAGAATTTCTAAAATGAATAGGCACCTTTAAATAAGGGTGCCTATCTGATCAGAATAAATCTTTTACTTTAATTTTCCAATAGTTGACCAATCTCTAAAGCTGAATAACCACGTTCTTTAAAGATCAAAATAATTGCTTTTTTATAATCTTCAGAAGTAGAGGTCTTATATTTTGTTATAAGTTGAATTTCAGAATTAAGCTGAAGGTCATTTTTTATCGTCAACACTTCCGTAGAGACTTTATTAAAAATCTTGAAATTAAACATACAGGCGCTCTTTATCAATATTATAGCGGCCCGACTACAACAAATACCTGCCTTAGCTCAGCTAGACACCCTTGGCTGCAAGGATTACAAATTAGACAAGATTCTGCAAGTTTTGCTCCATTGAAAGTATGAATATTCAACTAAAGAAGGTTCCATTTAACATAATGGAGGTTATACGAAATTCTGTTGTTAGAACCCATTCAAAATGTCTATATTCTCACCAATAAAAATGTCTAGTTTATGATGACTTGGCTGTAATTTCCTATGATGGATGTATCGAGAGCAGGATGCTCCAAATAACAAGAATAAGGAAATCGCACAGGATCAGCAGATACGACAGTACTTACACCACGCGAGCCCAATACGAAAAACCTTGGCAAGATGCCGGAGTTTTTTATCAGGTAATCTGGATTTTATTGATCAAGATACTAAGGCATGGTTCTTGATGACATTGGAAATTTCTTCACTAAAAATAATTTCAACATCATTATTGCCGTCAGCATTTAAAGGCTTTTTCACTATCATAAAGAGGTCTTTAAGAATCTTTAATGTAAGAGGATCTTGACCAGTACTTTGAAGACGATAAGCAGATTCATCAAGAATAGTATTTAATCTTTTGATCTTGCTTTCATGAATATTCTTCTCCACAGAAATAAGATAAGCACGGTAAAGGATCGCTATGACAGTTTTATATTTTATATAAACTTGCATATTCAGTCTGCCAGCTTGAGGAGAGGATATAAGCATATCTTTGCAAATTATTTTTCTGTTAGATACATCAAAATCTGAGTGGGTTAACAAATCTCGAATTTCACGCTGAATATGCACTTTATTGAAATAAGGTAAGCTGGTTTCAATCGCTTTTTTTAGATTTTTAATAGTCAGGTTCGTTTTATTATTAGCAAGACTTGAGAAATCCATACCTCTTGAATTATCCGCATATACCAAAGCATTGCTACGCGTCATCATTGTAATAGCTGACCAGAATTGATAGTTAAGTTCAGCCTTGAGCTCATCACTTAGATCAAGAGCCATATAGTTATCATAGATATAAATAATATCATCAATATTTTTTAAAAGCTCAGAGGCAACCGCTACCTCAGATTTAACAGGATTAGGATTGAACTCGATTCCAATCATGGAAGATATTAGAAACCCGAATAATCGAGCCATATCCTGATTTTCAATAATAGAAGCATAGCTGTACTCTTGAGCTAGAGTATCCATTGCTGTTTGAGCTAATGCTTCATATAAATCAGAGTCTTGTACCGGACGTGCTATATTTTTAACAACCACTGAAACATCCGGATGTATAAGACTGGTAAATAACCCTGAGGCAATATTAAATTCAGCATTAGATTTAAGATGGTCATTCATCATAAGAACACGAATAAGATATTTATTATTCTTAATTTTTTTATGAGTTGAAACTAGACTTATGATGGCATACGTAAATCTTGGGTCTTCAGTATCCATGTAGGAAATACCTTCAACTTTATAAGGATGGCGATAATTCTTAGGTGGTACTAGTTTAATTTTTTGCTCTGACATGTGAATTCTTGAAGAAACCTCGAAGTTTTAAAAATAAACATTGGGATAGACTAAGAAAATGAATTATCAATACTTTTCCTATTCTTGCACAGTTTTCCTTTTTTAGCATTTGAAGGTAAGACTAAAATTCCTTTTAACTTGGACTTCTTTCTGATGGAGGTTGTATCTAAAGAAAAAAAGAATAATCATTTTACCAACCATAATCGTCAAAAATGACAAGAATCACAAATACATTTCATAGTAAGCTGCTGACGCTTTATGTACTTACTTTAGCAATTCTCATTAATTTTCTATTTGTTTAAAAATCCGCATATGTACCAGAATCAACTAAAAGATCAGTTGAGTATTGCATAATTAATGAACACAAAGAACTTAAATCCTCCAATCTGGGTTAAATGAGTGATAAAATATCACTCAAAATACCCAATATAGATTTATAGATGAAAGAGCTTTTGTCCCAAGCTGATGACCTGCATGAAAAGTATCTAATCCAGGAAAACCAGAAAATTGCAGAACACAAGGCGCTGGTTAATCAGGTACTGGAGTCCTATGACCAGAAAACTGTTGCTGAAATACTTCGTAGAGTAGGTCAGTATGACTGGACCCGTGAAACGCTGAATAAATGGCTGAATGGAAAGAGTGCACCAAGGGCATTGAGTGAAGGTGAAGTAGAAATGCTTCAGCAAAAAATGCTTCCAAAACCACCAGCCCACCATCCAGATTATAAATTCCGTTTTATTGATCTTTTTGCCGGTATTGGTGGGATCAGAAAGGGATTTGAAGAAATCGGCGGACAATGCGTGTTTACCAGCGAATGGAACAAGGAAGCCGTCCGGACATACAAGGCTAACTGGTACTGTGATCCTGAACAGCATAAATTCAACGAAGATATCAGACAGGTTACGCTGACTGAAGATCCGGATACAGACATCAATGAAGCTTATGAGCATATTGATAACGAAATTCCAGATCATGAGGTACTACTGGCCGGTTTCCCATGCCAGCCGTTCTCTCTGGCAGGTGTTTCAAAAAAGAATTCCCTTGGCAAGGCTCATGGTTTTGAATGTGAAGCACAGGGAACTCTGTTTTTTGATGTGGCACGTATTATTGCTGCAAAACAGCCAGCCATTTTCGTACTCGAGAATGTAAAAAACTTGAAAAGCCATGACAAGGGAAATACCTTCCGTATCATCATGAAGACGCTGGACGAGCTGGGCTATGATGTTGCAGATGCTGACGCGAGTGGTCCGAATGACCCCAAAATCATTGACGGCAAAAATTTCCTTCCCCAGCACCGTGAGCGTATTGTACTGGTAGGCTTCAAACGCAGTCTGGATATCAAGGGAGACTTTTCCCTGAAAAATATCAGTAAACTCTTCCCTGAAGCCCGTCCGACCATACAGGATGTGTTAGAAACAGAAGTAGCAGACAAGTACATACTCACTGAAAATCTCTGGAAGTATCTTTACAACTATGCAAAGAAACATCAGGCCAAAGGTAACGGTTTTGGGTTTGGTCTGGTAGATCCGAAAAATCCTGGCAGCGTGGCCAGAACCCTTTCAGCTCGTTATCATAAAGACGGTTCGGAAATACTAATTGACCGCGGCTGGGACATGCAGCGGGGAGAAGAAGAGTTTGATGATCCAAATAACCAGAAAAACCGCCCACGTCGTCTAACACCACGGGAATGTGCCAGACTGATGGGCTTCCAGAAACTGGACGGAGAAGATTTCTTCCGTATTCCGGTCTCGGATACACAGGCATACAAGCAGTTCGGCAACTCGGTTGTTGTGCCTGTTTTCGCTGCCGTTGCAAAGTTACTGGAACCTTATATTTTACGTGCAGCAGAAATCCGGAAGCGTGAAAAAGACAAGATGTCTGCTTAAAAGCTATAAAAATCACTAAAATAGAGGTACGATCCGGTTAGAAGACAATGACTGGATTGTATATGGCCACTCTCAGACAGATATCACAGAAAATGCAGGATCTGGGTGCAACCCGTATCCTGCTCAAGCTTCTTTCCAATAATGACAATTCCAAACAGCAGATCTATTTTGGGGGGAATTTTGAGGTTATTCAGGACTTCCCGCTGGGAGAGATCCGTGCTGATGGAGAGTCCAGCAAAGGCCCTATATTCAAGGCACCTCTCAAACTGTTCTGGATTACACCAGAAGGTGAAACTGAAGAAGCCGCAGGTTCCCAGATTATCCTTTATCCCAAATATCCGGAAATCAGGCTTTCGGGATTCCTTCGTGGCTGCTCGCTTGCCCCAAGCAAGATAATGAAACCACCAACATCAGAAGAACGTGAACGGTATGCCAGCCAGAAACGGGGCATGATACTAGGACTGACTGATGACAAGGTCTTTGCGTATACAGGATCATGGAATGAAGAAATTTCAAAAGAGATCCAGGAATATACCGAACAGAATCAGGACAAGCAGGTCCTGTCAGTTTTCTATGAATATTACTCCAGCCTTGCAGACAGTCAGGGTCTTTTAATTGAAAAACTCAAAGATATCTACATCAAAGGGCCCATAAGATCCAGAAGACTGGACAAAGACGGTACTGTTATCTTCTATGAAGCACCTAATGGAGCCGGTTTTACCCTTGAATGCGAATTTGGCATCATTCCAAACGGAAATGCCAGTCCAGATTTTCTGGACTGGGAGCTGAAAACAAGATCAAAAAGCAGTACAACTCTGATGACTCCTGAACCGGATATCGGACTCTATCGTGATAGCTATGCAAATTTCATGAATACCCATGCAAACCGTAGGCAACCGCATCAACTTTATTTTACCGCCAAACACCAGACTGGAATCCGAAATCCGGAAACCCACCTGACACTTTTCATTGAAGGGTATGATCTGGAGAAAAAGAAAATCACCTTGAGCGAGGGTGGCTATTTTCTGAAAAATGACAATGGAGAAATTGCGGCCGGGTGGACCTTCAGCAAACTGCTCAATCACTGGAAGAAAAAACATACAAAAACATGCTATGTCTCATATACTAATTTAAAAATTGAAGGATCTACCTATTACCAGTTTGGCCCAAAGGTATCGCTGGCTAAAGGAGCGAGTATTGAAAAATTCCTGGATGCCCTGTCTACAGGAATAGTAGTCCATGATCCAGGATGTAAATATGCATTGGATCAGAATACAGGTAAATGGAAACAGAAAAAACGTAACCAGTTCAGGGTGTCAGCAGGCAATTCAGCTTGCCTCTATGATGAATATAAGGAGCTTGATCTGTCATCAGAGGAATAAGTATGGCTGTATTTTCCCAAAGATCATAGATCTCTTTGAATGTCACGTATTTTAAGAAACTGTTCATCACCTGCAAGCCAGTCAGCAATTATACTGACTACTTTTTCCGGATCTTTTTTGGCTCCCCGAATACTGCATTCCCAGACGATACAGACCCGCCAGTTACTGGCGAGCAGGAGATCTACAGCTCTGGAATCATTCGCCTGATTACGACAGATTTTTTCCTGCCAGAATTCAGTCCGCGTTGCCGGTAACCTGAAAAGATGGCAGTCTTGGTGGCCATGCCAGAAACAGCCATGTACAAAAATCACTGACTTATATTTTGGTAGCACAATATCCGGTTTTCCCGGCAGATCCTTTACATGAAGACGATAACGGAATCCTTTTTTATGAAGCAGGTGTCTTATTAGCAATTCAGGCTTTGTATTACTGCCTTTGATTCCGGCCATCATACGGCTACGTGTAGAAGGGTCAACAATATCTACCACTAGTCTCTCCTATCCTTCCTGACTAATCCTTTTCTCTTTTATTCCTTCAGTAATTTTTATCATCCAATAAAGGAGAGCAAAAAATGGAATAAGCAAGATTAATAGATAAAGGATACTAAAATTCAGAAAGTATCTGGCAAATGATAATGCTGTTAGTAAGACCAATAATCCGCAGACTGTATAGAAAATTTTATTGCGTTTACTAACCAATTCGACAATAGAAAGATCCTGATTTTTCATTCCATGATCCTTAGTAGCTTGAGCAATACTGCATTTCTCTATAACCATGAAGCATATTCACCAGAACCATTAACTGGTTAAGGTATGTGCAAGGTAATCCATTTAATTCAGGGAATTTTTCCCACATTAAATATTTGTCTTTGTAAAGAAAGCTATTTCTCTTAAATTTTTCTTGACCAGATAATTCAATTTTCATTTGTTCAAGCTGCTTAAAATGCTCAACCACATCGTCTGGAATCGGCATATTGAGTGCTACACTCTTACCATTCAACCAATATTGGATTGGTCGGACGTTAATAGATTCATTAAAGCCTATAGCTTTGAAATAATCCCTTACTGCTTCAGCGTTATAGAACCCCAATGATTCAACTAGCAGTTTAAAATCTGCATTTGTCATTATATACCGTCCTTAATCAGATTAAATTTGATTATATAGTCCACAGGTGGACAAAACAAGTAATATCCAAAGTTTAACCTTCTATTAGTTTTAGTAGATCATGGACTGCCAATGTTATTGTCTGGTCCATAATCTCTAAAACGTCTAATCCCGATGCTTGGACAATTGCTGCAAGCTGCAGCTATTATCCAAGCCTCTATTCTAACTATCTAATGCAGATCCATAGCAGACATATCAGAGCAAAGTGTCTACTTTGCGAACTGACGCAATCAGTTAAATTTTCCCTTCCCTGATTACCGTTGATTTTCAAGCGAGCTTTAAAAAGCTGTGCTTTTTAAATGGCGACTGCAGAAAATGAACTACTCCCATTTGATCCAGTAACGAGATATAAAAAAACACTCTTAATGGGTGTTTTCGTGGCCTAGATTATCGGGATATATCTTTATTTTTAGTTCTCTCTTGAGTTTTAATTTGTGGCTGCTGTTTTGGAGCATTGGCATCATAAGCCGTTAATTTTGGCTTATGAAATTTCTGATTTTGAATATCGGTATTGTGTTGAATCTGAAGCTTAGTTTTATCATTTTTGGTTAGAGCTTTTTCAGTTGTTTCTTTCAATTTACTCAAGCTTTGGGCTTCCCACTTCCCTTTATTTGCTAATGTTTGAACTCTTGCGCCTGTTGGCAGTCCAGTTTTAGGATCAATTTCTTTAGTATTCACTTCGACTTTGTTAGACCCTTTATAGGACAGGACAATATCATCATTCTTAATGATATTTTGCTCTTTCAAAGTACGTTCCAGATCCTTCGCCCAGATTGTATTTTTTTCACCTTTACTATTTTCAATAGTGGCGTAGTAGCTGCTGTTATTTTTAGGATCATGCTTATAAGGTGCTGCACCATGATCTACTAATTTTCCAACGTGCATTTTTTTCTGATTAAGCTGTTCAACCGCAACGTCTATACTGGCTGTACGCTGCTTTTCTGTGAAACCGTCAGCTTTCATCTTTTTATCAAAAACTGTCAGTAAAGCTTTTTCCTGTTCTGACAGGTTATTAATTTTTTCCTTCCGTTCCTGTGCTGTATCTACTTTTTCCTTCTCATTTAAAGGCTTCTCTTTCTGGCGTTCATTACCCTTTTCAATAGTATTGAGAACTACCTCTTTACCTTGTTCTTTTTTCATATCATTGAGCAAGGCTAGATCAATATCACGAGGTTCATAACCCTTTACTGTCATGCCCTTCATTGAAGCTTCAAGCCATACATTCCGTTTAAATTCTTCAGAGCCTTTAACCTGTATTGTTTCCCATTTTTTAGCTTTTGCTACCTCCACCATTGAAGCAGCAATATGTTTATCATCAATTGTGGTTTTTAAAGCTTTTCCAGAATCTTCAAAAGCTACTTTTTCAGGATTACCTTTAAAGTGATATTTGTCATCTACCACATAATATTTATTGAGCAATGCTTTAGGTATGCCTTCTTCACTCGATTCTTTACTGTCATCAGCTTTTAGCTTTTTGGTATCAGTTACCTTAGTTTCTTCAGGATCTTGATTAATACCTTTTGTGCTTTTTGAAATATCTATATTTTCAGCTTTTTCAATCGAATTGACTTCAGCTTGATTTGTTTCTAACGTCTGGCCAAGTTTGGTATAGCCTGTTTGTTCTTTATTAAAACTAGGTTTATCGACCTTGTTTGCTTCAGTCATGATCAAGTCCTTATTGATTAGAAATATTTTGGCGACGTGCTGCTTCGTCAATAATCATTTTGGTTTGAATATATTTGTCTGTTAGAAGTGCAATTTGTCTTTCAGTTTCAGTGCTTAAATCTTTATTTTGCTGATATACAGCTATGCTTTGCATATAGTTTTTTACAGTGTCAGGCGGATTAACCGCTTTAGATGAAAAGCCATTAGGACTGGTCACGGCTTTATTTGAAGTACAGCCCACAACTGAAAAAGATAGGGCAAGGCTGATTAATGTAAGAGAGATTTTTTTCATGATAGTTTCCTTATTTAGAATTAACTTGGTCTGAAAACGCCTGATAAACGTCATCAATATCTGAATTTTCTATAGATCCGTTTTGACCTTCATCGGCTGCAACTAGATTTTCCGCTTGTTCTGATTCATCTACTGCAACCAGATTTTCCATTTCTGCAATCATGGCCAGAGGATCTGATTCATCTGCTGCAACAAGGTTTTCCATTTGTTCTGGTTCATCTACTGCAACTAGGTTTTCTATTGGATTTTCAGCACTAGCTTCCACCTGGCTAAAGAAGTCATCGACAATATTTTGCGCTTCAGTATCTTCTTCCCATTCAACAGCCCCAAAGAATTGATCGACCACTTGTAGACATTCTTCAGGTTGTGGATTTTCTGGATCTTCAAAAACTGTTTTATCTAACTTAAATTCAGGGATAACTAAGCTAGAAATATCTATCTGTTCAGCCTGTTCTACTGTAGTAATTTCAGTTATACGTTTTTCAATTTTTGCCTTATGCAGCTTTACGTCTAAATCAGGAATAGGAATTGAAAGTTCCAGATCCTCAAAGGCAATTTTTTCTAATTGCTTGTGAGTTGGAAAACCTTTAATTGCTTTCATGCTAGGAGAAACGGACTTTAGGCGATCCACAAAAGCACTGTCATTAAAATACTTAGCCTTTTCACACATGATAGGTTTTGTATTTTCCATAAAGATAATTTCTTTATCTTGCGACAATTCTTTTAACTCTTGAGGGAGCATTAAAGCTCGTCTTTGATCTGATTCATTTTCTGAATTAGAGCCACCTTGACCCCATGCCATAGAACGGCTTTGGCCTTTAGATTTTGCTTTGAAAGTGAAATAGCCAAGCATTTCACTATATTCATTGGCATCACGTTGTTCTCTAGGCGGATAAACGATTTGCAAAGCATGGTTAGTCACAAGCCCCCTAGTTTGGGTTTTATAAACGTCCTCTAGCTGGCCAATAGACTGAATAATTGTTAATAAACGAATGTTATAACCCGCGATAAACGAGTTAGCATCTGCAATTTTCGCGACTTTACCAACAGCCGTTGCTTCATCATTCACGACTAAGCACTGATATTTCAAAGATGAATCTTGTTGTGGCAGTGTTTTTAGATTCACATCAATTAAGAGTGAATAGAACAAATTGATTAAGTTCTTAGCATCCCCTAAACGGTTTGGTTGAACACCAAAATAGATAGACATTCTTTGTCTGCGTACATCTTCAAGTTTAAAGTCACTTGATGAAGTTGCAGCGTCTACAATCGGGTTCGCAAAAATCGTTAAAGGTGAGGTAAAAGTAGAAATGATGTTACCGAGCGTATTGTCTGGTGAACTTAAAAAACGGTTTAAAGCATCTAGGCAAGTATCACTAAGCGGTTTATCACTTTGCGCTCTTTCATCAATAATAGATCTAATATGATCCTGAATTGGCTTACCTTTACCTGAACTCTGTCTTAAAACCTCGCCCATAGTTACAGGCAGATCTTCAGTTTCAAATAGATATAGGGCTAGGCCAAGAAATAAGTTATTAGCATTGTCATTCCAGAAATCGGTTTTAGCATCACCAGTCACAGGGTAGAAGCTTCGACCAATAGCAAGAATTTCACCTACTCTAAAATTTTCGTCATGACTAACGGTATCAAATGGATTCCATTTGTGAGATTTTAGATCTTCAGAAAATGGGCTGAATAGATAAACTTTCTGTCCATTCTTAGCACGAAATTTAGAAGTTAATAGGAAGTTTTCAAGCTTTAAATCCAATACAACTACACTATCCGAATAGTTTAGAAGGTTAGGAATAACAATCGCTACACCTTTACCGCTTCGTGTCGGAGCAGCCAGAAGTACAAATTGCTGACCGCCAAGCATTAAGTATTTATTATGATATTTCCCTACTAAAATTCCCTTATTTCCCATCAATCCAGATTTCTGAATTTCTTTTGTTGTGGCAAATCTGGCATCACCATGTAACGACTGTTTTTTATTAAACAGACTAGCAATTACTAAAGCAGGGAGAACAAAAGTGATAAATAGTGCAGCGATCAAGGCACCTTGCAGCTTTTTCTTTTGTGCAGGTACATTGTGTGCATATAAATCCCAATAATACCCCCACGTTGTCAGATTCACTTCAGGAAATGGATTGGTCTTATTAGCTAAGTAATAAAGAACACCGGCCAGATATTTAGTAATAAAGAAACCAACGACCGCTAGAAAAATCGCAAGGAGTAGAATCAGGATCTTTTTATTCATGCTCGATCCCCGACAATAATTTCAGCATCACCAAATTGAGCCTTAACTTTAGAAACAGGATCAAATTTAATTTCAGAAATAAAGCGTTCTTTACCTATTAAATTACTTTCATCATCGTATTTTTTCTTCACTTCAACATGAACAATAATATCAATGGTTAAAGCAACTAATTCCTTTAGTGTAGTGACATCGTAGATATTTGCTTGTTCATGTTCTTTGCACATAAAGACATAGCGATCATAAGCCAGTGAACAGCTTTCAGCGTGATAACTTGTAATAGATCCACTGTGACCAGTTGTAAGCAATTTCAGAAAGTCAAAAGCTTCTCCACCACGTAATTCAGCAAGTAATACACGGTCTGGCTTCATACGCATATTACTAGCGATCAGATCAGATGGAGTTACCTTAGCTTTACCTTGACCACCTTTAGAATAAAGTAGGTGAACCTTGTTTTCATGTGGAACAAAAAGTTCACGTACATCTTCAATAGTGACAAGACGTTCATTTTTAGGAATGTACTGACAAATTGCCTTCATGAAAGTGGTTTTACCAGAACCAGTATCACCAACAACTGCAATATTTTTCTTACATTGAACAGCGAATTTAAAAAATCCCTCAAGATCTTTGTTTTCTAAAAACTGGACTAGCTTAATATCTTCAGTACGTAATACAGGTTTAAACTGCTCAAACTCTTTAGATTTCCCATATCTGAAGTGGTCAAAAAAGCCTTGATCTTTATATTCCTGAAATGATCGGTTTGACTCGTCAGGAATACGGATTGTCATTGATACCGTTCCATTTTCAATGGCTGGCGGTAGAACAATCTGAATACGCTCTCCATCAGGCAATTGAGCAGATAATATAGGGTTTTCTTGGCCAATCCGTTGATTGGTATAGGTAGCAATAACATTAGCTAAAGCTGTTATTTGCGCCATTTCCAGATTTATAGAATGCTTTTCCCATCCTTTATTAGATTCCGTCCAAACTTCGTTAGGTGCGTTAATTGCAATTTCAGTCACCCCTTTAGTTTTTAAGAATTTTTCTAATGGAAGTAATAGCTGTCTAACCATTACATCCTTGCTTAAAACATTATTTTGCGCGGAGTTCATACACACCTCTGAAATCAATATCTTTGGCTACGTAAATTGAAGCTACATCACCCTGATTTTTATAAATTGTTGGCTTGATATTGATTGTTTCATTCAACACTGTTTCAGCCATTGATTTACCCATGTCTGAAGTGTTTTGAAGCATATAAGGAGTGCTATTGTTCCCGCCTGTTTCTTTAGAAATACCGTAAGCAATAGCGTCTTGAACTAAAGAAAGCATAAACGCTGCACCGATACGTGCCCCCCAACGGTTATCTACTCGACCACTTAAACCACCTGTTCCTAAATGGTCTGCTGCGGGAGAATCAATATCGACAATAACACCATGCGGAGTTTTTAAGCGTGACCAGATGATACCTAAACGTCTTTGCCCTTGTGCTGCAATACTTTTGTATTCTCCAATGACTTCAGATCCCGCTTCAGCAAGGACTACACGACCATTATCAGAATAAACAGGTTGTGGAAGGACACATGAAGCCATACCGCCAATTTCTGAAACGACTTTAACTGACAGGTTGCAACGGATTACACGACCTTTAGCAATTAAGTAATTTCGATCCCCAATAAACCTAGCCTGGACTTTATTAGAGGAATGATCGGCCATGTTAGTTGTAGCTTGTTGTGGCTGATGCTGCTGCATAGGTTCATCATCATCATGCGCTAAAGACATCAAACCAGATCCAGAGAAATTACCAGAACGGCTATTACTATTCTGATCCTGTTCAAACTGTTTCATCATGCCTGTTACTTGGTTATAAGCTGCTTGATGATTCATGCTTGACGGCTGGCCAACCGCCCCGCCTTGTTGTGAAGGATTGACAAAAATCCCGCCACCGTAACGGCTTCCATTGTTTAAAGGTACATATTGAGCTTGTTGTTGTGGCTGTGGCTGAATTACTACAGGCTGTTGATTTGCTGCTTGTTGTTCAACTACTGGCGCAGCTTCAGGCTGTCTTAAAATCTGCTGACCATTTTGGCATTGAAAAACCAACATGCCGTTATAAGTTAAAGCATTGCCGTTATTGTCTGTTAGCTGTCTAGGAATACTTTGATCCTGACAGGCATCTAGGCTTTGAAATTGAGCATTTTGACCTGCATCCAGTGGCACAGGATCAGTATTAGTAAATTCCCGTCTTTTAGCTGAAGCATCTAGGCTTGGATCTATCTGATTTTCTTTTAATTGGGCTGCTTCTTCAGCATCACTACTATCTGAAAAGAAGTTATAGGCAAAGACCGCTATAACAGTAAAAAGTACCGCCATAACTGCAATAAACGCTATTTTTTTACCTTTTCCATCTTCCTGATCCCCACGTTCATTGACAGACACAATGCCATTTTCTGATTCGTTAAATTCTTCATCAGGAGCTTGTTGATCATCTAATGGTTTTTGATCATTAGTATTCATTAGTTCATATCCCCAGTAATGACACGTTTAACACCCTCTACAGTAGTGCCATCTTGAGGAGCAACACCGACAGGATCATAAGATTCATTGAAAATGCTCACTACGCCTTTTCCTTGACGTAAAACAAATTTTTTAGCTAGAGCTTCAACAATCAAAAGTTTTGGATCTTCTTTACTGATATGGAAATTAACTTTTTCTTCCCCTTCCGTACCTTCAATAAATACGACTGGAATATCGGTATTTCCTTTAAATCGCATATAGGTAAAACGACCGTCATCAAATAGCATTTCTGGAACAAAATGCTTCCCTTTACTGTTTGTAGCTTGACGATAATTCCAATTTTTAGGGATAGGTGCAGCATTGGCTAAACGATGCTGTAAAACCAAAAATTCAGTAAGCTGGCTTTCTTCTTTTAATTGTGCTGCATAAGCGTTATAGCGTTGAGCTTCTTCCTGTTTACGTTTTTCTTCTTCTTGTGGGTATTTAAAGACAACACGATACATCGGTTTTTCTTTGGCATTATTTAGAACTTGAAAATCAAAACTATAATCACGCTTATTAGTGCGTAACTCTAAGTTATTCCGAGTAGCCTTATCCTTTGGCTTCACCCATACTAAATTTGATCCAGTATCCGCAAAAATACACCAATTGGTGTCATCCTTTTCACAGTCTGAAGGGTATCCAGTAGCAGCACCACGCTCTAAAATTCTTTCACCTTCACCTAATACAATGCGGGTTACAGTGCCTTTTTTGACAGTAATTCGATAAACATCATTAGGAACATAATTGATTGTTCTAATACGTGAATCGGTAGGCATAGCTTTAGGCGTAATTGCTGCATAAGAGATCCCATGCATAGCCAAACCCAAAGCAAGAATTAATTTTTTCATGTAATGATCCTTTACATTCCTTGTTGAGCTTGTGGCTGAACAGCAGCCCCGCCTTGTTGAATCGGAACATAGACTTGCTGACTAGGTTCAACAACCGCAGCTTGCGCTACAGGTCTGTTAGGAGATAGTTCAGGATCGACACGATAGCCCACGACCTTAAAGCCGAATGGATTTTTAATTAGATCTTTTTCTACCAGTTTATTTAGATTGTTCGGAGCATATTCATATCGAATACTTGCAATATAATATTGTGGCTGTTCATCACGATTAGCTTCGACTGAATGCAAAGTCTTAGTGAAGCGGACACTAGCGGTAAAACCTGTTTCATCCTGATTAGTCTGGACAGAAATCACATCAACTTTTAATTCATATTTTTTGCCGTACTTTTTATCTCTTGCGCTATCACCTTCATAGAGTGAAGCAAAGTCATTACCGACCTGATTACTGCTCATAGTCATGACTAAATCATAATCTGGCTGTAATAACGGATAGAAATAACTCTCACGGGCGGTTACATAGCGAGTAATGTTATTTTTATCAATTAATTCTTGTTTGCCTTTTACTTGCTGATCATCAACAACGCCCACGTATTCAACATTTCCTTGAGCTTTATCTACTGTGAAAACAACAGGTACAGTCTGGCGCATTGGAGCTAATGTCACTAATCCAATGGCTTCTAAGACGGCCACGCCCACCGCTACTTTTGCAATAGTCCAAGCTTTACGTTCTGACTTAGCCCGCATCGCAATAAGATCTGCTTCCCAATCCATAGCTTTTTCATAGCTTTTAGCTTCTTCAGCAGCAGATACTTTTTTAAGTTTGTTCATGATAGACCCTATTAGAGTTATTTCTCTAAGTATGCCAAAAAATATAAAAACCGTAAACCAAAATAATATATTTTGGTTTTATAAATTCAATGTTTTCTGAAAAATTGCAAAAAAAATACCCATTTCAAAAGAAATGGGCTTTTTTTTAAAAGTTTAGTTACCAGAGTAGCCGTCAAGAATGTTGCCTTTTTGGGCAGCACGTTTTAATCGGCCTTCAATTTCAAGCTGTTGTGCTGCATCTTTTTGAGCTTGCGCTTGCGCCTGCATCAAAGCAATTCGGTTTGCATCATTAGCAACTTGTGACTGTTCTGCTTGAATCCTAGCCTGTAACTCAGCGATAGCTTTAGCATCAGTAGTGTTATTGATCTGTTTACGCAGATTATCAATCTGCTCAGTACGCAGATCCGCAACGCCTAACGCTTGCTGATTTAAAGCCTGTGTTTGTGCATTGTTATTTAATGCAGCTTGACAGGCTTTATAGTTCTGGCCAGTTCTAGAAGCACAGTCATAAACCATTGTGGCATCACGAATGTTTCTAGCTGCTGAAGTCATACCATTGACACCGCCTTGTTGGATGCCTTTATAAATGTCAGCAACGTCACTTGGAATCACGTCTTTAAGATATGGATTATTGACAGCGTCACCGAAACCACGAATACCAGTAATGGAATCGTATTGCTGTTTTGCCTGTTGGATCTGGTTCACCATCTGATTGTATTGCTCACCCCAAGCCACCATATTTTGAACAGCTTGAACAAGGTTAGCACCGTCAATGACAGGAATACCTGTAGCATTGGCTTGACCACTAATAAACAAAGATGAACCTAAACCCAAAGCTAACAATTGTTTTTTCATTAGAAAAATTCCTATTTGTTTCTTTTGAGGTTAGAGAGAGTATGTCGTTGATATAACGGCTTAGATCCTCCTGTATTCGAGCTATTGGAATTATTAGAGCTGCTAGAATTCCCTTGAACACTTCCCCCAGTAGTAGGAGTAGCTGAAGCACTATCAGATTTTGAATTATTACCGCCACGACCTTTAGTAATTGCTTGTGCTACAGCACGACCGACACCTTGAACACCCGCCCCACCTGTTATGGCTGAAGCCATCGTTGGAATGTTCCACATGATCACTACAATAGTTCCCGCAACAATACAGAGGGAAACTACAGAAGTAAGAATGTCACCCGCATCAAAGTTATTAGCGATTTGCGTACACATGCCTGAAACGAAAGCAAAGAGCATACTGATAATTGCTGTGATAAAGCCTATGGTGAAAACATAGCTCAATGTTTGAGAAAGCCAACTTTCAAAATATTTTTGTGTAGCAGGGAACATTGCACACAGAATGAATATGGGACCAACGCCTAA
The DNA here is from genome assembly GCF_000367905.1 of Acinetobacter sp. CIP A162. Classification (GTDB taxonomy): domain Bacteria; phylum Pseudomonadota; class Gammaproteobacteria; order Pseudomonadales; family Moraxellaceae; genus Acinetobacter; species Acinetobacter lwoffii. The sequence goes on from NZ_KB849156.1 coordinate 33,395, forward strand.
ACAAAGTTGCAGACTGATTTTTGCCAGTAAATATAGACCAGTACCAATGAAGAACAATAGGAATTGAGCGACAGAAACAACAGCAGCAGATAAATACAAGCCAATATCAGGGAAAACGCCAGAAGCTGATTCAGCTTCTTCACCTAATTTTTGGATTAAATCACCCCACGGAACGCTCACTTGATCCAGTAAAGCACCTAACGAAGATTCACCACCTGGACTAACAATCTGAATTAAACCTATGGCTAGTCCGTTAATAGCTTCAACAACAAAGGATTGATAGACTCCCGCACTTAAAGCAATTCCACCAACAAAAGCGATCTTAAAAAACTTCCATAAAGCGGTATAAATAGAATCTTCTTGTGCGCCAGTCGCAATATTGTAGCCAATGATCAGGATATAAATTGTTGCAGCAGTCAAAGCTATAGGAACAATTGCAGAAGCGATATTACTACTAACACCTGTCACGTAACTTGCTAATAGAGAATCAATTTTTGTTTCTAATGTAGTAATAATTGCCATTGCAATCCCCTATGAATCCTTAATTATTTTGAATCTGGGTTATATCCATCAAGAATATTTCCAGATCCTTTTTTGGTTTCTGGTTTTACTGGTTTTACTGGTTTTTGAGGTGCAGAAGGATCATATTCATCAAGAATATTGCCCTTTTGGGATGCTCTAGCCTTGCGCTGCTTCAGTTCTTCTTGCTGTTCAGCAGTTAAGTCTTGAAGTTTTAATTGTTGTGCAGCCTTCACTTCTTCTTTTAACTGCTTAACCTGTTCCTTATCATCAGAACATGCAGTTGTTAAAGTAGAAATAACCAACAAACTAGATAGTGCTAAAAACTTAGTCATGACTAAGCAACTCCTTTTTCTGAAATTAATTTTTTACGTTCTGCGATCCGTTGTAAGAAAAGTTCGCCCCAATCGTTAGGATCTTCACCAACTTCATTCATGAGATTTTCGAGAAGTTCTACATTGTCCTTAGAGCCTGAAATAATCTGTAAAACGTCACGCATTTCGCCTAGATCCATTTTGCAGAGTGCGGAACGGCTACCCTGCTTAACTAAGAACATGCGTGAGTTTTCTTCTAGCTCTTTAATAATTTCAAATTCTTGCGGAGTGACCTTAAAGCCGTTTACATAGTCATCGTAATCAGCACGAGGATTAGGTAAAAAGATTTGAGTAACGCTTTGTTCAACCATTGTTTTACCAATGTCAGAATCTAAAACGTCACTTGGAGATTGCGTCATAAAGACACCTAGACCATTCAATTTACGTATAGTTTTCTGCTTATCTTTGGCAAAATCTTTGAAATATTCATCTGTTAATGGCTTCCAAAACTCGTCCATCCAATAAATAAACGGACTACCATCAATCAATGAATCTGTGATGTGTAATAGATAAGCCATGATTGGTGTACGGACTTCTGGATCATCTAAAAATTCCGTGTAGTCATAACCAAAGATTGGCATTTTGGCTTTAGAAAAGTCTTGAGTATCGTATGGATTATCAAAGACCCAAGATAAATTTCCGTCATGATCAGCAGTGTTACACCATTTAGCTAAACGATCCTGAAGCGAATCACCCCCGCCATTTACTTTCAGATTCATATATAAAGCTGAAAGTCTGCGGAGTTCTAACGGCATATCATCACGCATAATGGTACGAACAGCCTGACTGATTTCCAGATCTTCAGCAGCATTACGAACGCCACCTACCAGAATTTTTACAAGCTTTTCTACAAACTGAATATTTGTTTCAGTCGGTGGTAGCTGCAACGGATTAAAGCCAGTTGGTACACCACGCTCTAAGGCATAGTATTGACCCCCAATCCGTCTAATCCCAATTTCTGCGCCCCTATCTTTATCAAAGAAAACACCCTTCAGATTTTTATACTTACAAGCAAACATCATCATGGCCATGACTAGGGTTGTTTTCCCCACACCAGTTGTTCCAATGACACACGTATTACCTGGCATCTTGTCATCTGTAGAATCTTGCTTATCAGGGCTGACATGATGATTAAAGTAAAATGGTTGGCCACTTGGAGTTTTAAATAAAGCTAGTGCTTCACCCCAAGGATTGCCGTCACGCTTACCTCTTGCGAAGTTATGAAAAGGGCTTAAAGCAGAAAAATTTAGGCTTGTGAGATATGCTTCTCTTGGACGCATATTAAAGTTACCCGCTAATTGCGAGAACCATGCACATTCAGGAACAGTATCAATTACAGCCATTTTGAACCCTGCTTCATCTGATAAAGCAGTTCTGGCACTCGAAACATTTAGAGCAACTTGATTTGGTGAATCGCCAAAAATCGCAAGCGTATAGTGATATTCGCCTAACTGGAAATTCCCGCTATTAGCTTCACTCATAGCCAGATCAATATCACGAATCTCTTGATCTGAAACGTCCTCTACAGAATTTAGTTGGCCTTTAATTGTTTTTAATTTATCTACAGCATCACGCTTGCCATAAACCGTGAAACTTTGAGTTTCAATGTATTCATAGTTTCCATACAGGATGGAATTGCACATTCCTGATTCTGATAAACGTGGAAATTCTTGAATATCCAGAAAGCCTACATATTTTTGCGCTTCAGGATGTTTAATCTGTAAATAGCCATTTTTGTCACCAAAGAACAAGCGACTACTTGGAATATATTGATCAAGATTAGCCTGTCTTAAAGGGATTTCTTCCCAAACTCCATTAGTTAAAAAACCAAGTAGATTACACATTCCGGAGTAGACAAAACCTTTCTTGGTATAGGTCGCCAGACGTTCTGGATTGTAGTGATATAGACTTGCTTCAACCTGTTTGGCTACATCATCCAAAATATCGAGATCCCGCTTAATCTGCTTTTTCAGGGCTACTGGATCACGACTAGCTTTACTCTTAAAAATCTTTGTTAATCTGGAAATTTCAGGACGATAAAGAATTGTTAAATACAATTCAGTAGCCATCTGTTTATTCTTTTCACCCTGAAACTGCTGATAATATCTTTCATTAAAATCAGCAATAAAATCATTTTCATAAACGCCATTTAGACGTTCATTAACTCCCCTACGAATCTTATGCGTCCAAACAGCAAAGTGACCGCCACCTAAAGCACGATAAAAATTATTTAATCCTTCTTTACGGATTCTAATAATATCGGCTTCAACTGTTTCAAACGAAATGCCTTCTAATTTCCATGTAGCAATGTATTCACCATTTTTAAGCTTAATAACATTGTTGGAAACATGATTACCAAACGGCAGATAGTCTGAAATTGCGACTTCAGCATTTGCGCTATCTCTAACTTGCTGTTTTGAACGCATGATATTGTTATTTCCTTTTCTTTAATTTAAGTGGCGAAAATGAGATTGCTCCCCATTTTTGATGGTTCTGGATCTGTTTCCCTCTTATGCGCCACCGCATCAATACTTGCTTTAATCGTTGGTCATCTACTTTTGTTATTGCCCGCATCCAGAAGTAAATAGGCACATAAATAGCTGCTATAAATAAAGTCACATAGGCACTGAGTAGATAAAAAGACCAACCCGCTAAAAGAATTGCTACCCCCGTCACCAACAAAAAAGGCAACATTGGAACGCCAAAAAGCATGGCAGGACGAGTGCAACCCCTGAAAATTGGATCAGAAAAATTCGACATTAGTTAATCAGCCAAGCAGCGATACCCGCAGCACCACCTACCAAAATGCCCCCAATAACGATGTTAGAAATGTCTGACCACTTTGCTTGTTGCCAAGCCAATTTAAAGCCAGCCCACATGATAGTGATGGTAAATACAGTTACAGCCACACCCGCTAAGACTGACTGAACATTAGCCATAACCGTATTAACTTTTGAGATTTGAGCAAAAGCAGGGCTTGAGATTAACGTCATGAACAACATCAATACGCTTGCTTTGATACCAGTCGTTTTAGTCGTTGTTATTTGCGTTTGATTTGCTTTCATTATTTTCTCCAAGTGAAGCAATTAAGACCTAGCGCATTAAGCACCAAGAACAATATTTTTGGAAAATCAAATATTGTTCATTGGTACTAGATATTTAATATATTACACTAAGTTTTAAACTTTTTGAAAATATTTTAAAAGACCATAGAAGATTTTAAACTTTTTTCTTTTTCTTTAAAGTCTGTACCGTTAGTTAAGAAAAATGAAGGCCGTTTCTCCACTACTGGAAGGCTTTGAAGTTCTGTATTTTCGGTATATCCACTGGAGTTAGGCATATCTGCATTAGTAGCAAAATATGCAAGCTGTTCCGAGCTATTCATAGGAGGTGAAGGAGGATTGAATTTTACAGGCATGGTATTGAGTGAACCATTAGCAAAATAATTCAAATTTCTTGATACTTTCGCTACATACCCATTTCTAAATCCTGATGAATGGTTGCCAGTGTTATAGCAAGACATAGCTTTATAAATATCTTTGCCTTTTGCCCTATTTCGGCAGTCGTTAAAGATAAATTGCATTGCGCTTAGATTAGTGCAGGGATCAAAAACTTGCTCGACACTAAGATTTAGTCTTTTGAAATTAGCACTATTAATTTGAGCAAAACCAACATCAATATTTCGTCCCTGGCTAATTAATCTTTTGGCCAGAGATACAGCTTCTTCATAGCTAGTCGGCTGTTTTTTAAGACCTGCGGCACGATTAACCCCTATCGCAAAAGGATTAAATGAGGATTCAGATTTAACAATTGCAGACGCAATATTTACATCAACTTGTGGCGCACATTGTTGTGCCAAAACTACGAAATCAATCATTACTTTTTCACCTCAAATTTTGGCTTACCTTTTTGATCTGGGTAAGTAGCGGAGCACCCATTTTTATAGTTGGTACACCCCCAAAAATAGCCATTTGCCCCATTGATCCGTCTTAAATCACTGGCACATTGAGGACATGAATAGACTTCAAGAAGTGGCTTTTTATTAACTTCAGGCAAAAAGACTTTGCAATCTGTTTCCCGATTAGGACAGAACCAGATCGGATCTTTACCTTCTTTTTTGGATCTGAATAATGGCGTTGAGCATTTAGGGCAAGGATATTTGATTTTCTCTACTGGCTGACCTTTCTTGTTATCCATCGAGTGCTTACATTCCTGATCATTGCAGATCCAAAAAAATTCTTTAGTTTGCGAATTTTGGAATTTATTTAAGCGACCTGTTTTACATTTAGGGCATGAATGAATAACTTTTTCGACTGGTTTACCCTTGTCGTCATCCATCGAGTGCTTACAGTCCTCATTGCTACAAATCCAAAAAAATTGATTGGTTTTAGTATTCTTAAATTTTTTTAACTGGCTCTTACACTTTGGACAAGGTATTGCGTTTATAGCTGTCAGTTTTGAAGCTGTACTTAGCTCTTGAGCAAGTTGAGTGTATAAGGCAGAAACAACCGAATTATATGAAGTTTCACCAGATGCAATTTTATCTAGCTGCAACTCCATCTCTTTTGAATAGTGCAGATCCAGAAAGCTAAACTTAGCTTTTAACAGACTACCAATTAGATCATTCCCTAATTTAGTGGGTTTTAAGACTTTCTTTTCTACCTCTAAAAAGCCCTTATTCAGAATATTGGCCATGATTGATGAATAAGTAGAGGGGCGACCAATCCCGCAGCTTTCCAATTTTTTAATTAGTGAAGCTTCTGTATAGCGTTTTGGTGGCTTGGTTTGTTTTGCAATAACTTCACCGCTTTTAACATCAACTACAGAACCAACTTCTAAGACCGGCACCACGCCTGAAGGCTCGTTTTCATCTTCATTCAGGCAGTCTTTCCCAAAAACCATCCACCCTTTTTTTATTAACTCACGGCTTTTAGCATGGAACTTATATTTTCCATCTTCAGACAGTAATTCCAAAGTAACGGCTTTATATTCAGCTTTGGCCAATTGACTTGAAATAGTACGTTCCCAAATCAATTGATATAAAGCTTTTTGTTCTGGTGAATTTCCTAGATCTTTATCAGTTATGTGAACAGGTCGGATTGCTTCATGTGCATTTTGCGCCCCATCTTTTTCCTTAAACTTATTAGGCTTTTCAGGTAAAGAAAATTGATGTTCATTAGCATAAGCAAAGATTTCTTCTACACTTTCATCAGCTATATTTAGGCCGTCAGTCCGAATGTAAGTAATTGCCCCCTGTTCAAATAATGCCTGTGCTGCTTTGGTCGTTTGTTGAGGGCTAAAGCCTAAAGCTACACTAGCAGCTTGTAAAAGTAGGGCTGTAGAGAACGGAGAAGGAGCATTTGAATACTCTGTTTTTTCAGTGCAGTTTAAAACTTTAACTTTCTTAGTTTTTGCAACTTCTTCAGCTAAGGAACGATCTAAAATATAAGGCTGATCCTCAGTTACAAAATCCGTTGTAACCCATTGCGAGATCCATTTTTTAGGCTCTTTATCAAAACTCAAATTAACGCCAAAGTGGTTAGTAACTTTGAATTTCAGGATTTCGATTTCTTTAAGGACAACGATTAAAACAGCAGGAGATTGTACCCGCCCCGCAGATGAAGTCTGCCCCATAAGATTAGATGCAATAGGGGAAACTAGATAGCCCACCAGACGATCTAAAGCCCTACGTGCTTCTTGAGCATATACAAGCTGATAATCTAAACCACGCCCATTATTAATGGCTTCTCTAATAGCTTTTTCTGAAATCTCATTAAATTCTATTCGTTCAAATTGACCATCTTCCAGACCTAAACATTCTTTTAAATGCCATGAAATAGCTTCACCTTCCCTGTCTGGATCGGTAGCTAAATAAATCTTGTCTGCTTTATTCAAAAAGGCTCTTATTTTTTCAATACGTTTTTCGCCACCGTCAAAAGTTCTGTCATTAACTTTAGCATCAGGAATAAATGAATATTCCATTGCAAAATCATTGGCTATATCAATACCTAAGCCTTTTCTTGGTAGATCCCGAACATGGCCAACACTGGCCACAACTTTAAAATTAGATCCTAAATAACTTCCAATTTTTGAACATTTGTTAGGAGATTCAACGATTACAAGATTCATGGGTTATTTCCAAATTGTGAAATTTAGGAAACTCGAAAGCCCACAAAGAAAAGATGAATATAAGAAAGCAACTACTTGAAATTTAGTGAAATCTACAAGGATTTCTAAAAGCAGTGCATCTTGTGGCATGAAGCACACAAGATAAACACATGAAATAACTAGAAAAAATTTTAAAAAATTTCCATATTTATATAAACTTATAGCCATTTTCTTAAATATCTTCTCAGAGCTTTAAAGTAAATTATCCAAAATATATCATATTGGAAATGGATTTTGTATTTTTTTACTTGATTCTTATTATTTTTACTTCTTCTGTATAAATTTTTTCTTTCAAGAAATCATTAAGCCTAGTCAGATCCTTAAAGATCCTAGCTTTATCTTTTTCTCGTCTTGTTGTTAAAGTCCAAACCTTTTGGCCTGACCATGCCAGTTTTGCTGTAATAAAAAATCCACCCTCAAATTCATTAATAATTAACTCTTTAATAAATTCTTGTTTATTAGATTCCTCAAGCACCACCTCTGAAATAGAAAAATCAGGATCAATATTTATAAAATCAGTCATCCATAAAACCTTTTAAAACACCCGTAACAAAGGTGCATTATCATCAATTTAGGTAATCTTGGTAAAGTTTTTTTAAAGAATTTAAATAAATTTAAATCTTTTAGCTAAAATCTGTTTTAGTCATGACTAAAAACCTCGATGCCTGGATAAAAGCTGCAGCGTTTATCCAGGCATCTATATTACCTATCTAATCCAGCCCCCTAAAGGTATCTCAGAGCAAAGTGTCTATTTTGCGAACTGGTGCAATATGTTAATTTCCCCTCCCTGATTACTGTTGCAAGGGGCAAGCGAAGCCAACAAAATCTGTGGTTTTGTCGAGCTGACCGCAGTACCGCAACTACTCCCATCTGTTCCAGTAGCGGGATATACAAAGCCATCCCGCAGGGTGGCGAACAGATAAAGTAGTAAATTATTTGAAAAGGACTTAATATCCACCTGTGGACATTCATTAAATAGGATAAGTTATGACTGAAGAAACAGAAACAGCACAAAAGGTAGTAGATCGTAGAAAAAGATATAGAAAAAAGGCTTCAACCAAAACTCCACTTTCAGTTTATTTCAATATGGATGTTCCTGAAGATGTTGAAGCACTGGAAGCCTTGGAATACTTAAAAGATATTTATGGCGGGGAAAAACAAGGAAAAAGTGTAGCCGTCAAAGAAGTTTTGAGAATTTTTTATAAACAATTACAAGAAAAAAAGCCTGATTAAATCAGGCTTTTTTTCTTGCAAAAACTTAGGACTTTTTCACTGTAGTAACTAACTTGTCATCTACATAAAGATAAACTCTTTTATTATTTGTATAAGATGAAATTTTAGGTTGCCCTTCTCCACCTCCAACAGATCCGTCTTGATTACTGCTAACGAAAGAACAATGAGGAAAGCCTTTACCTTTAGCCAAATCTTTTTTTACGTCACGAATTGTAGACTGACATTCAGAAATATTAAGACCGCCAGCAAAGCACATAAAAGCACGACAGCCATAATTTTCGTCTTTAGCTGCAACTAAGGCAGAAGCACTAGCTAAGGTTAAACCTAAAATAAATTTTTTATACACAAGTAGTCGCTCTATTTAAATGAGTTTTCCAGTACGAATAACTTGCCTTCAAAGTTTAGAGATATTGTTTTGGCATTACTGCACATTGAACAAATCTCTTGAATCAAGAAGGGTAAATTCCGTGTGAATCGAATTTTTCCTGATGCGGTATGAATAACATGATCAACATTATTTACTTTTACAGTCACGAAATATTGGAACTGTTCATTCATACCAATTTCAACACCATAGTTATTGGCATTGAAGTCATCGACTGTTTTCAAGTCATTCATGGTTAAAGCCATTTCTGCAAGATTCCTAGTTTTTTGAAAGTGAAGTGCGGATTCTTACAAAATATAATTAATTTAAAAATGTAACTGAAGTGTTACTGTGTGTAAAAGACACAAAAACACCAATTATTTTTAAACAATTTTAATATATATGAAAAAGTTTTAAACTTTAACAAAAAAGTTAAAACTTTTTTAAAAAGTTTGTATATATCAAAACTTATATTTTTTTAGATCCCTTCCCTTTTTTGTCATGTAAATATCACTTTAATAATCTTCTAAACATTTCTAAAAACTTTTTAAAAAAACTAGAATCAGATTTAAAAAGAGTTTAATTAAAGTTTAGGAGTGTTTAGAACAGTTTAAGAGCATTAATTTCTGTTTGTAAAACATAAGCTTATAAGTTCATAACTATACGTTTTGTCGCTACAACTATACGTTTTGTCGCTACAACTATACATTTTGTCGCTATAACTATACGTTTTGTCGCTATAACTATACGTTTTGTCACATACCTATACGTTTTGTCGCAGATAATCCACAGATTTATCAACAGCATACAAAAAATAGCTAAATTTTGCTTAAAAATCAGTAATTAATTAGGCTTTTAACTCTAACTTATTATATTTTTGCGTATTTTTTAGCCTTAACCTATTTTGTACTCCCAAAACTATACGTTTTGTCGCAACTTCCGCGCATAACTATACGTTTTGTCGCAAACCTGCAATTATGCTTACTGAATACGATTATATATATTTTTCAGGAATTAACTAGATTCTTATATATATAATAAATCATTGTTTTATATAGATAATTAAATTTAAGAGCTATTTTTATTGTTTGGGGTAAAAGAAGAAATTTGTATAGGCTTAAAACCATAACTATACGTTTTGTCGCAACCTAAGTATATGATATGTAATAATTTTATTTAAATATCTAAAATTGATTATTTTTTATCAGGGATTTGTTTTAAAAATAGCCATACGTTTTGTCGCATCGTAAGTAATTGAAATAAAACAAAATAGATAATAATAAAATATATTTATTTTTTTATACTACTATAGGGTTATAGAGGTATTTAAAAGACTTTTTATATTTTTTATATTAAAAAACAATAGATTAAAAAGTTATTAAATAACTATACTTGATAAAGGTACTTGTATAGTTATAATGATCTTAATAGATATAACGGATTTACAAAATAATGCAGAAAATTATTGGTTCACAAGGTTTAGAGGACTATACCCAATCTAATACAAGGGCAAAATTGACCGATTTAGTTGTGACCCGCAATGATTTCCCTACAGCCAGATATAGCATTGATCTCAATCTTGAGAAGCTTATGTACTGTGCAATGATCATCGTTAGAAAGAATGAGCTAAAAAATAATACCTCAATTACTCATGACGATTTTATTTATGTGAGCAGCGAAAACTTTGGAGAATTGACTTCTCCAATGGCCAGAAAGGAAGTACTTACAACAACAGATAAACGTGAAATTCAGAGAAATGCGGAAACCGCTTTAAAACGTATTTATACAAAATTTGATAACCCAACAATGTTGGTTAAAGATGGTTTATCTGATGAACCTGCTAAAGTTCCGATGATGACTTATTGCCATTATGACAAAGTAAGTAAATGTATAAAGGTCAGATTTGCAAAAGAATTTTTTGAGTATTTTTATGACTTAGTTAAAAAAGTAGATGAAAAAACTAAATCATTTAGTAGCCATGAACTGAAGCATATTATCTTATTTAATTCGAGCTATTCCCTTCGCTTGTATCGGATCTTAATGAGCTATATGTGGCGCACATCAGAGGTCACTATTGATCTGGAAGAATTAAGATGGATGCTTGAATGTGAGGATAAATATAAAGAGCTGGCCAATTTTAAAAGCCGTGTTTTAAATGTGGCTCAAGATGAAATTAACGAACTTAGCAATATTAATGTTAAATTTGAGAACGTAAAAAACGGAAAGGAAGTAGTTGCTATTAAGTTTATGTTTAACTTGAAAACTGAATATAAAGAGCAAGGACACCTTAAATTTATAGATAAAATGAAAAAGGGTTATCTGGCTGCTGCGATTCCATTTAGTGATGATGGATCACACTTTAAAGCACCTGATCGGATTAAGCATTTCAAACCACCAGTAAAGGTATCTCCGAAACAAATTAGCACCTTAGTAAATTGCGAAGAATTTTTACTAGATTATGGATATTTCTTAGGTAATTTAGACGAGGATACTTCTAAAGTAATCATGCGAACTCTATTAACTGAAAAGTTAGATAAGCTTAATGCACATAAGCCAATAGATATGGACTATTACTTCTGGTTACAGGCAAAACGAGGGATTATTACTAGTAGCAATAATGATAAGAAGGACGATCAGGATTAATATTTAAAAAGCATACCCTCCATATTGTCTTAAACAGACTTCGCTAATTTAAGACAATATGGAGGTTTAATTTAAAACCTTCAAAAATTCTTATTAATCTATATAAAAATAGGACTTACGCATTGACGGATTTAAAAAAGTCTCAAACTACTTTATAACGTATCTGTGATCAGACGAACTAAACATGCTTCTACAGCAACTTGTACATTACCCATTTATATGGGCTTTCTCATGACAGAACCAAACTCTATTAGCTGCACACAACTTGCCGAGACTTATAATATCTCGCATGACAGTGTAAATCGCTTTTTGGAGCGTGAAGACTACACAGCTCACGATCTATATCAAGAAGCAATTCAACACATTGATAATAATAAACTTATAGTCAGTATTGATGATACTGTTTTAGATAAGCCATATAGTCAACATATGGACTTAGTTAGCTATTTTTGGTCAGGTAAACACCACCGATCCGTCAAGGGTATTAATCTCATTACCTTGTATGCGACAGATCAACATGGCAAAAATATTCCAATTAATTTTCGAATTTATGATAAGTCAGAAAGTAAAACCAAGAATGATTACTTTATGGAGATGTTAAGTGAAGTACTCGATTGGGGTGCAAAGATTCAATTCATTACAGGTGATAGTTGGTATTCATCGACTGAAAATCTAAAAACCATAAGAAAACATGGTATTCGATTTATGTTTGGTGTCGACAGTAACCGTAAGGTTTCCCCTGAAAAAGGACAATGGTTTCAACTCCGTTTATTGCCGAATTTTCATCAGGGTCAAGTGGTCTGGCTCAAAGATGTTGGCTTTGTACAATTATTTAAGACTCAGTTAAAAGAACAGCAGAGATTTTATATTGTGCATCAAGATGAAGATGATTTATTGTCCTTTGATGGTTTTTATGAATTACATTCAAGTCATTGGAAAATAGAACAATATCATCGAGTAATTAAACAGGTTTGTCATATTGAAAAGTTTCAAGTAAGACGATCCAAGCTGATTTTGAATCATATTTTCTCAGCCTTGATGGCCTATGTTGAGATACAAAAGAACCAGTTTGAGCGGATCTTTGAAAATGTATATCGTTGGCAGAAGAAATTATTTAGACCAATTATCAAGAACTTTATTGATGAATTTATTCTCGATAAGAATCATCTGCTGCCACAGAAAATCTATAAATAATAGTGCGTAAGTCCTATAAAAAGTATCTTTTCTATTCGCATTCAAATAGTAAAATTTAATAATTAGCTGATTGATACCTTAGTCATGACTAAATATTTGCGTTTAGCCTAAGTGGAATATTTTGCCATCTTTTTAGAATATTAATTTACCCCCATATAATAAAAACAATAACTTAATGTTTCCCAGGATTTGGCCAAACCTGTAATATTTTGCTAATAAATCCAGTCTGATAAGTTTTTAAGAATTTAGTTTTTGCCTTACTTATCCCTACATTTTTTATTTTTCTATGCTATCTGGTCGCTACCCTCCGGAATAGCTTTGTATATACCGCTACTGGAACAAATGGGAGCAGTTGCGGTGCTGCGGTCAGCTCGACAAAATCACAGATTTTGTCGTCTTCGCTTGCCCCTTGCAACGGTAATCAGGGAAGAGAAAATTTAACTGATTGCTTCAGTTCGCAAAGTAGACACTTTGCTCTGATATACCTTCTAGGGATCTTAACTAAACATTGTTATATTTCTTAGTCATGACTAAGCTATTGCTTGAATGTCCACAGGTGGACTGGTATAATGATTTTTATCAGGACGCATCGGGCGACCTGAAATAAAACAGGTATTTAGTTATGAATCAGGATTTAGTTTTAGTATATACATTAAAGAAATCTGAAGTTGAATCAGTCCATTTTTTTGGCTACTTAGACAATCTTAATGAACAATATGTTTGCTGTCTTACTAAAAAGAATGTAGGTCAATTAATACTAGAATTACAAAACAGTTATGGAGAAAGCTTTGCTGCTGCTTCAGTTATGACTGAAAAAGATTTCTTTCAGAAAGAGAATAACTATTTAGAACCGATTGAAATTTCACTAACTGAATATGATGAAATGTTTAATATTCTTCCCCCTGCCCGCACGTATGGAGGTTTTAACTTTGAAATGTTCATGCTACCTGAACAGTTGGGAGGTGGGCTATTCTCACACTTTTTAGTGACCTTTGAGCCATACACTAAAAAACGCCTTAAAGCATATAGAGTGACAGCTTATAGGAATGATCCATTCCATATAATTTTTAATTCTTGTCCAATTTAAAAGAGATCCCCGAAAAGGGGATTTTTTTATAATTTCTTAGTCATGACTAAGGGAAAAAGATTTTTCATCTTGTGTGTTTTAAGCTCATTTTAGCGTGTTGGTGAGTTTGATGTGGAGTAGCCAGAAATAAGATGAAAAAAGGCTATCAGCAGCCTAAGAAACGTAAATATAAGCATTAGAAAAGCAGACCAGACAGAATACTTAACTAATTATTTTTTATAAATTTATATCATTTAAAAAAATTAGTCATGACTAAGTTTTTGCTTGAATGTCCACAGGTGGGCTGATATAATGATTTTATCAGGACGCATTGGGCGACCTGAAATAAAACAGGTATTTAAACATGAAACATTTTTCATCAGTTACATCATTAGACGAGTTAAAACTTCAGTACAAAAAACTAGCTTTCAAAAATCATCCTGATCGTGGCGGTAAAACCGAAGTTATGCAGGAGATTAATAGCGAATATGAACAGCTTTTAAATCGCATTATTAATGAAGCATCAAAAGATCAGTATCAAGATAGTTCCGAAAATGGGCGTGGTTTCTGGTCAAGCCGTTCAGAACACTCTGAAGTTGAGAAAAAAGTAAAACAGGCTATTGATGCAATTATTAATCTGGATGGTTTAGATATTGAAATTATTGGCGTTTGGGTTTGGGTTTTTGGTGATACTAAGCAGCACAAAGACAAATTAAAAGAAGCGGGTTTTGTCTGGAATCGAGTGCAATGTAAATGGGTTTTCATTGGTAAAAAATCAAATGGTCGAGGCAGAATGACCTTAGATCAAATGCGAGATTTACACGGCAGCCAGAAAGTTAAAAAAACCAGAATGGCAGAAGATAAAAAACTTTTGACTGCTTAAAGGAGAAGTCCCCGAAAGGGGGCTTTTTTTTAATATTCTTAGTCATGACTAAACTTTTTCTTGAATGTCCACAGGTGGACTGATATAATGTTTTTCATCAGGACGCATCGGGCGATCTGAAATAAAATGGGTATTAATATGCGAGCTTCAATAGTTGCAATCTTTACAAACTATCCTACAGGTAAACTGATTCATTTTTGCAGTCATAAGGTTTTAACTGGATCAAATAATAATATTTGGTTTCCAATATTTGATGAAAAAACACTATTCCAAGAAATTGAAAAAATCATGATTAATTGCCGAGTAGCTCAAAATGTTACTCATATTGAAAGAATCAGAAGGGGAGATAATGAAAATGGTTACTTTGAAGATTACAGAATTACTTATAACTTAGCCGATTAAGCTAGACCTCCCACAATGGGAGGTTTTTTTTAGTGGCGATTTTTTTGGTTTTTAGCTGGCAAAAAAACATAAAAAATTGTCTATCTGTTCTGCTTTATATACGCTTATTTTGGCCTGTTTAGGATGGTGCTGGGATAACCCTAGCTTTATATATAAAAAAGGCTGTCAGTAGACCAAGAATCGCAAATAAGAGCATTTGAAAAGCGGTTTAGCCAGGTATCAAAACGGATATTTTTCTACTCAATTTTCCCTATAAAAAATTAGTCATGACTAAGTTTTTGCTTGAATGTCCACAGGTGGACTGATATAATGATTTTATCAGGACGCATCGGGCGACCTGAAATAAAACAGGTTAAAAATCATGGAACAATACATTTCAGTTTACACACGTCAGCAAGCCATTGAAGATGGTTTTTTAGTCGCAATCAATTCTATTAGTCCTAAATTAGATGGACTGGCAAAAGAACATTATAAGCATCCTATATGCTTCACTTCTGCGCTTTGGGCGGTAGTTGATAAGGCTGTAAAAAATGAAAAATGGCTTAATGACTTAGAGGGCGTTATTCATGACATTTTATGGATGAGCCGAGCATATAAGACACACCTAAGCCCAAGTGCGGTACGTTTTAATGTGATTATCACAGGCGCAGGTCGCAAGAGAAATCATATTTTAGAATTGCACGTACATGGTGGAGATCAAGCAGAGCCAGTTATAACAATAGGTTATCCTGAAGATTTTTAATTTACGTCCTCCCTTTATGGGAGGATTTTTTTATGATAAAAAACTTAGTCATGACTAAGAAAATGCTTGCAATGTCCACAGGTGGACGTTAAAATATACAGCATAAGGACGCAATAGGGCGACCCTTAATAAGCCATTAAACTAGGTGAAACTATGAAAAAAGTTGTTGCTTCAAATCAAAAGGGCGGTGTGGGTAAATCTGCAATCATTTGCCAGTATGCCCACTATTTAAATTCTTTGGGCTTGCGCATATTAGTCATTGATCTAGACCACCAGAAAAACACTACAAAAGCATTGATTACTGGCGGGGCTGTGACTGTAGCTAATGTATCTGCTTTCGATATACTGACCAAAGAAGATCAAACTATTTCAAATCCTGAAGCCTTTACTTTGGTACAAGCAACACCAGAATTAACAGCTATAGAAAAAAATGGCACTTTGCATAACAACTTTGCCACCAATTACCAGAAGTTTTTAAAATCAGTTGATTCTTTATTTGATGTTTGCCTGATTGATACCAATCCAAATCCCGACATTCGCCAAGTAGCTTCATTAATTGTTAGTGACTATGTTTTAAGTCCAATTCAGTTGAATCAGGAAGCTATTGACGGCATCGGTGGATTACTCAAGCAGATCCAAGCGATTAATCAAAAGCTTAACCCAAATTTAAAATTAATCGGCATCCTTCCGAATATTGTTGAACCCACTCCATTCCAGAAAGACAACCTAAAAGCTATTGTTCAGCATTTTTCAAAGTACCTGATCAAAAACTCTGACGGTAGCTATGCTTTCGTTAAAAAAACGACTGCAATCGCTGAAGCCCAAGCACAAGGAATACCTACAAATAAATTGGGTAAAACTAGCGGTTTTACCGCATGGGCTGAATTAAAAACAGTTTTTGAAAGCATTAACAAGTTTATGGAGATTTAAGGAATGTTAGATTTATCAGCTTTGGAAGGTATTGATCTAGGTAATCCTGCACCAGTAGCAGACGGAACACCTAAACAGATTCCACTTACAGATATTCTTGAAGATCCAGATCAGCCGCGTGTTGAGTTTCCAGAAGATCAGATGCAAAAAATGGTCGAGTCCATCAAGGCTCGTGGAGTTAAAACACCTATTAGTGTTAAACCCCATCCAACAGAACAAGGCAAGTGGATTATCAATTATGGAGCTAGACGTTTTAGAGCTTCAGTGATGGCCGGCAAGGAAGCTATCCCTGCTTTTGTTGATAATGATCATGATGATTATGATCAGGTCATGGAGAATAAAGAACGCCTTAACCATTCACCTATTGAGCTTGCACTTTTCATCCAAAAGAAAATTAAGCAAGGCGAAAAGAAAAACGTAATCGCTAAAAAGTTAAATGAAGATCCTGTTTTTATTTCTACTCACTTAGCTTTAGTAGATATGCCAGAGTGCTTATCTAAGGCTTATGATGCAGGTTTTAAATCTCCAAAGACTTTGTATGACTTACGCAAACTTTGGGAATCATTCCCTGAAGAAGTAAGCGCTTGGGTGGATGAATCTTTAGAGAATGGTCAAGACATTATCAGATCGAGAGTACAGGCTCTATCTAAAAAGTTAAAAGAACCTAAGCAAGCTGAAGCGACTGAAGCAGATCCAGAATCAGAACCACAGGCGCAAGAAAGCCAAGAGCAAACCGCCATTATTGATGATAATGAATCTTTCAATTTTGAGGGGAATGATCAAGCTGAAGCGACTGAAGAACCTGAAGTTAAAAAACTGATGGATCAATCGAACCAGAAAGAGCAGCCAGAAGCTAAAGAAGAAGATCCAGACAAAATCAAAAAACCGCTTTTAGTTGTTATTCATGACGGCCGACAAGCGAACCTGATGCTAAATAAAAAGCCTACTTCTTTGGGTTTTGTATGGATCAAATACGAAGATGGAACAGAGGTATCTGTAGATTGCAGCAGCCTTGAAATCGAGTATTTACAAGAAGCATAAATCTACCAATGGAAAAAAACCTTGCTTATGCAAGGTTTTTTTTGGCGGGTTATCCCGACTACCTAGCTTTATTACTCTTAGTCATGACTAAGGAAAAAAGAGGGAAAAATGAATAAAAATAATCTATGGCAGGATAGGCAACAGCCGTTAAAAACTTTAATTTGTGACACAAATTAAAGTTATACTATTCTTTCAGAATAGCTATCGAAAATATTACTTTCGATAAAGGTACTGGAATCATGACGAAATCAAACTTGGATCAAGTTTTAAAATTTAGGGTTAGCAATGCCGTTTATGACTGGTGGCAAGCTAAGTGTGAGAAGCAAGGAATCAAGAAAGGTGAGCCTTTCCAGAGGGCTTTAGAAAATGCGTATAAGAAAGAAAATGATCCAGATTATTCAGGACAAGATTTTTCCTTGAATCTTGAAAGGGACTTAGCCGAAAAAATCTATCAGTTAGCTAAGTTTGAAGAAGTAGATCCAAATGACCTGATCAAAAAAATGATCAAGGAAAAGTTATCTGAAATAGAAAAAACGCAAGACGTTATAGATGTATTTGAAAAAACATCACGCAAAGAATTACGGCTTAAACCGAGTTTGATGAAAGCAATTAATGAAAAAGCAGCACAGGTCGGCATGAAACCGAATCAATATATCATTTCGGTTTTAACAGCTAATGTCACAAAAGATTCAATATTCTTTAGCCAAGAAGAAGCTCTTAAACTTGGCGAATCAAATAGTCAGCTTTTGGCGATTGGTAGAAACCTAAACCAAATGGCTAAGAATATGAATCATGGTATTTATGAATCTTACGATAGAGAATTTGTCGAGCGAGTACATCAGCTAGTAAAAGCTCAAGTTAGGCATGTTTTCACTGTATTAGAGCGCAATAAAAAGAGGTGGGAATAATGGCTAACGGAAGCAGTAAGACTACCAGAGAAGTGCAAAGCACCTTGCTTGCTCATGGTGAGCAGCTACTCAATGGATCTAAAGTTAGGCGTGTTAATCAGACCCAAAGTTTAGATACTTTTTTAAATGACCTGTCTAAGCCTAAAAATGGATCTGGCCATTCAGCTAAATCAGCCCCTAAAGCATCTCCAAATGGCGTTAAAGCAACTTTAGATAGAATTAGTAAAAAGACCCCTGAAGTAATGGTCAAGGTTACTGGTGGAGGTAATTCTATGGGGAAGGTGAAAGCCCACATGGGATATATCACACGGAATGGGCAATTAGAGGGAATTGATCAGGACGGAAATAAAGTTAATGGTAAGGATGATATAGAAGATACTGCTGAAGATTGGCAAATGTCAGGTACACCTATTTCTGATGAAGAATCTAAATATAAGCAGGCTTTTAATATTGTGTTATCTATGCCGAAAGGTACGGATGAAAAAGGCGTTTATGATGCTGCAAAAGAATTTGCAGAGGAACATTTTAAAGACCATAAATATATGATGGTGCAGCATACCTTTACCAATGACCCTTCAAAAGATCCAAGTGAAAACCCGCATGTGCATGTTGTTGTTAAAGCTGTTTCTGAAAAAGGGGATCGGTTAAATACTAGGAAGGCTGACCTTCAGGAATGGCGAGAAAGTTTTGCTGAAAAACTAAGATCCAGAGGGATTGAAGCTAATGCGACAAAACGGATAGCTAGGCTGCAAAAAAATAGAAGTGATAAACAGTCAGTTAAACAAATGAAAGAGCAAGGCAAATCGTTTAAGCGATATGGTAAAAATAAGGCCAGTCCAGACCGTGTGCAGAAAGCTAAACAGCAAGAAAAAGAAGCATTGACGCATTACAAGGAAATTACTAAAGCTCTAGCACAGTCACCCGATCTGCAAGATAGGAAACTAGCAGTTGATCTAGTGGACTATTTACGGAAACAGGTAGAAGTGAAAAAAACAACGCCACAGCCACAGATTCAACCTAATAAGCTAGATCCGCAGCAGGGAAAGAGCAAGGGGAAAGAGCAAGATAGATAACAAGGTCAGGCACATTATTGTGCCTTAAATGCCCTTTAAAAATCCTGAATTTTCTGAGCGGGCATACCTAATTTAAACATTCTATTAAGCTCAGAAATTGCATATTTTAAATCTTTTTCAGGCATATCCTTAACATCAAAATATTCAATTTGGCCAAACCTAGCTTTATATAATGCTATTCGTTCTATTCTGTGTCGTTGCATCTGCACCGTTGACGACATAATCCGATCCATTAAATAGAATAAGTAATATGATGTGATTTGCATACTGTCTTTGATCATAAATCCATGATTTATAGTGGTTTTATAGTCATACAGCGTTTTATTAATACAAATATCTGCATCTATCCCACCTAGTGCAACACGAATATTTGCAGAATATCTAGGATTGTATGTGATCAAACTATCAGGCTTAATAAGTCCATTCTTAATGAATACATTATCAAAATTTTTGACTAGGGAAGATATATCTTCGTAAACCATTTTCTCCGTTGGTTTTAGTATTTCCTTCTTTGTTGCTACTGGTAGAAATCCAGATCGCCATAGATTTTCCAATTTAGCCATGAGAATAATTCCACCAATAAAATCTTCACTTATTTCTAAATTGTTTGATCTATTAGCTAGTAAAGAATCTATGTGCTTTTGCATTTTTTTATATAATATCAAAATGCTTTTGTTTTTAGTTTCCTCTAGAAAGCTAGTAATTTGAGGTTGCTCAAATTCTTTAGCACTCAATTCAGTATTCGTGTAGTAAGCACAAATTATTTTTGATAAGTAGTCAAATGCTGTACCAACCAAGCCTGAATCATAACTATTTGTTAATTTATATTCACTCATCACTTCATAATTAGTAAAAGGAGGAATACCACTGTAAGTTTTGAAATCTTTTTTTTGGGGTGCGACACTTTTTATAATTTCTTTCACTTCTTTGCACTTAGGATCTGAAGATTTCAGTATCGACATTAAAGACATATTTTATACTTTTTCCAAGCAGTTACTATTCAAGTAATTTTAGGCATACTAAAGACTAAATTGAAAAATCTAAATTTTTAATCTTTCTAATGCAAATTGAATCTTTTCTTTGGGGCAGTACTGCTTTTGGGAAAACTTTTCCATTACAGTTGACCCAATAATTTTTTTATTTGCATTAAAGAAAAATATTTCTAAATCATAAGGTACATTGACCATATTAAAACAGGTATAAATTGGCTTTTTCCATGTGAAAACTAATGGTTTTAATAAAGGATTTTCTTTAAATCCTATTTCTTGATCATGTTCCCTATACAGATAAAGAGCCGTTAATTTTTTTCCATTAAAGTTAAAAGTCTTTAGTTCTTTTTCTTGATCAAAGTAAGGGTTATAAACCTGTTTAAAGGCCATAACAGACACTACTATTAAAAGAGCTATAAACGCTGCATATTTTAATTTCAATTCCTGTTATTCCTTTTAGCCAAGTGGCAAGTTACATGCAAAGAAATTGTCTTAGTCATGACTAATTATTTAACACTCATAAGTTGATCCCATTTAAAGTAATTGGGAGACAGCTTATTATGTGACATATTCCAATTTCTATCAGGTAGCATACTGGCACCTAATCCTATTTTTCTCTTACCAAATTTATTCTGTATATCATCGAGTGAATCCATAAGCTTATTACTTGATTCTATCTTATTCATGTCCGTGAACAGGTCATAAATATGAGTAGCTTTAGGTTCAAGACAAGTGAGGATAACTCCACATTTTTTAAATCCAATATTCTTCTGGTATAGCTGATCAATCATTGAGGTAGCAATTTTAGAAAGTAATAAACTATTGTCTGATGGATCGGGTAAAGCGTAAGACAAAGATTTATTATAAAAAGGCTCAGAACTATCAAATGGATTAGATTGCACAAAACTAATAATACAGCCACATAGTAAATTTTCACTTCTTAGACGGCTTACGGCATCTTGAACATAAAGAGTAATCGCTTCTTTAAGATCGTCACAGCTATAAACTTTCTGGCCAAAGGAACGGCTTGCTATTATTTGTTTTTTTGCTTTAGGACTTTGCTCAATTTCAATGCAAGAGATTCCCTGTAATTCTAATATTGTTCTGTGCATGACTACAGAGAATTGATCTCTAATCATTAAGGGGGAAGCACAGACGAAATCTAGAACTGTATTAATGCTTAGGCTATTCAGCTTTTTAGTATGCTTTCGGCTTTGTTGCACAAACCTATCTGTAACGGCTTTTTCAGCGATATAATTTTCAAATGAAGAAGCCTACACAGAAAATCTACCGCACAACCAATTGGCCCGCATATAACCGAGCACTCATGAGTCGCGGAAATATTGCCATTTGGTTTGATCCTGCTACGCAATGGTATGCGCCATCAAAAGGCAAACAAGGGCGAAATCAAACCTACTCCGACGCAGCCATCCAATGCTGCTTAATGATTAAATCCTTATTCCGTCTGTCTTTACGTA
>NZ_KB849157.1:0-991 GCF_000367905.1 Acinetobacter sp. CIP A162
GACAGCGACTGCGACGGATAAAGATGGCGACACGGCCAGTGCGGATCTTGATATTGAAGGCACCTTAAGCTTCTTGGATGACGGCCCAAGCGTCACCACCAACGCGGTACTCACAGTATTAGAAGTTGACGAAACAGTGTTGACCACGAATGACAGCGAAAACTTTGCTAGTGCCTTCACCGTCAACACCTACGGTGCAGATGGACAAGCATTAAGCAACGCGCTAGTTTATAGCCTCGGCATATCAAGTGTTGGTGCAGTGAGTGGTGTGATTGACGTTGCTACAGGTCAGGCAGTTTATCTGTACGCCTTGGTAACAGGTGAAGTGGTCGGCTTAGTGGGCGCAGGAGGCTTTGCGGATCCATTGGGTGCAGAAGCCTTCCGTATCAGCGTTAATGCAGCAACAGGTCAGGTTGACCTCGATCAAGTCCGTGCATTACAACATCCAAATCCAGCACAACCGAATGAGTTAATTAATTTAACGACCAATGCCGTGACATTGATTGCCACAGCAACGGATAAAGACGGTGATAGTGCTTTCGCAAGCATTAGCTTGGGTGATAAAGTGGGTTTCCGTGATGATGTACCAACGATTGTGACCACAGGTGC
Source organism: Acinetobacter sp. CIP A162 (assembly GCF_000367905.1). Classification (GTDB taxonomy): domain Bacteria; phylum Pseudomonadota; class Gammaproteobacteria; order Pseudomonadales; family Moraxellaceae; genus Acinetobacter; species Acinetobacter lwoffii. The sequence goes on from NZ_KB849157.1 coordinate 610, forward strand.
TGTCATTAATGTGGAGGTTGATGAAACAACCTTATTAACGAACCAAACTGAAAACTTCTCCACTGCATTTAATATCAATTATCGTGCAGATGGTGCAGGCACTACGGTTTATAGTCTGACTGCATCCAGTGTTGGTGCAGTGAGTGGTGTGATTGATGTTGCCACAGGTCAAGCGGTTTATCTGTATCAAGAGGGTGCGGACATCGTTGGACGGGTAGGATCAGCAGGTGCGCCAGACGCAGGTGGTGCGGAAGCATTCCGTATCAGCGTAAATGCAGGCACAGGAGAAGTGACACTAGACCAAGTCCGCGCATTAGAGCATCCAAATTCAGCACAACCGAATGAACTCATTAACTTAACGACGAATGCAGTGACATTGACG
>NZ_KB849157.1:5567-78402 GCF_000367905.1 Acinetobacter sp. CIP A162
AATGTGAATTATCGTGCAGATGGTGCGGGAACTACTGTTTATAGCTTGGGCATATCAGGTGCTGGTGTACCGAGTGGTGTAGTTGATGTTGCCACTGGTCAAGGTGTCTATCTGTTCCTAGAATCAGGCAGTGTCGTAGGACGTGTTGGTAGTGGTGGTGTGGCAGACGCAGGTGGTGCAACTGCATTTAATATCAGTGTGAATGCAGCAACAGGTGCAGTGACACTAGACCAAGTCCGCGCATTAGAGCATCCAAATTCAGCACAACCGAATGAACTCATTAACTTAACTACTAGTGCAGTGAGTTTGACTGCAACTGTTACCGACAGAGATGGTGATACTGCTTCTGCAAGTATTAGCTTGGGTGATAAAGTGGGTTTCCGAGATGATGCGCCAACGATTACACCGACAGGTGTTGTGGTTACTCTGGAGGTTGATGAAACAACCTTGGCAACTGACCACACCCAAAACTTCTCCACAGCATTTAATACGAATTATCGTGCAGATGGTTCAGGCACTACCGTTTATAGCTTAGGCGTATTAGGTGATGGTGTGCCGAGTGGCGTAGTTGATATTGCCACAGGTGAAAGTGTTTATCTGTTCCTAGAATCAGGCAGTGTCGTAGGACGTGTTGGTAGTGGTGGTGTGGCAGATACAGGTGGTGCAGTTGCGTTTAATATCCATGTTAATGCCACATCAGGTGCAGTGACACTAGACCAAGTCCGCGCATTAGAGCATCCAAATTCAGCACAACCGAATGAACTCATTAACTTAACGACGAATGCAGTGACATTGACGGCTACTGTGACCGACAAAGACGGTGATAGTGCCACTGCAAGCATTAGTTTGGGTGATAAAGTTGGCTTCCGTGATGATGCGCCAACCGTTGCAGTTGTAGCAACGACCACGAATCTGCTGGTTGATGAAACCACCTTATCTGGCAATGATACCGAAAACTTCTCGACGGCGTTTACTGTGAACTACGGTGCAGATAATGCAGGCACTACCGCTTATAGCCTAAGCGTATTAAGTGAGGGTGCGAATAGCGGTGTGGTTGATATTGCGACAGGTCAAGCGATTTGGCTGTATTCGGAATTTGGTGGTGTGGTAGGGCGCGTAGGCAGTGGTGGTGTGGCTAATTCATCAGGTGCAATTGCATTTAATATCACTGTCGACTCGAGTACAGGTGCAGTGACCCTAGATCAGGTTCGTGCATTACAGCATCCAGATGCGAGTAATCCGAATGAATTGATTAATTTAACCAACGATACAGTGATATTAACGGCTACCGCTACTGATAAAGACGGCGACCAAAATTCCGCCAGTCTTAATATAGGTAATAGAATTGGCTTCCTAGACGACGCCCCAACAATCAGCTCGAATCCTGGTGTATTGGGCACTGTGCAAGTGGATGAAACTGTACTGCAAAGTAACGCTACGGTTTCAGCCACAGACGTTGACTTTGTAACAAACGTGTTTACTCCAAATTATCGTGCAGATGGTGCGGCAACCACCAATCCTCTGGTGTACAGCTTGCAGATTGCGAGTGATGGTGTAAACAGTGGTTTGGTGGATACTGCAACTGGTCAGGCGATTCTACTTTACAAAGTAGGCAATGATGTTGTTGGACATGTGGGCAATTCAAGTGGTGCAGAAGCCTTCCGTATGAGCTTGACTGGTGATGCCATGACCTTAACTCAATCTCGTGCGGTGGTGCATCCAACGACTGGTGCCTCGCATAACGAACCTGTGGGGTTAGTAAATGGTGCATTGTTTGTCAGAGCGGTTGCAACTGATAAAGATGGCGATAACGTTCAAACGCAAGTAGACGTCGGTAGTCGTTTTACCTTCCTAGATGATGGTCCTGCATTTATCAGTGCAAGTCCTGCACCTACAGTGGATGAAGCAGATTTACCTCTAGGTAGCAGCCCTAACGCGCCTGCATTGACAGTTAATGGCTCACTTAACGTTAATTTTGGGATGGATACAGGTGCAGCAACATCGCGCGATGTTCGGTTTACTATCGCCACTCAAACTGCGCTGGAAGCATGGGCGGATAGTAATTCCAATCCGAATTTGACTGCAAGTATTTCACCTGATGGACATACCCTAACGGCATTGAATAATGGTAATCCTGCATTCACGGTGACATTGGCTGTTGCGGCAAATGGGGCTGTCACTTATGTATTCACGTTGCAAGGGCCATTAACCCACTTGAATGTGAGCGATTTGACATTACCATTTAATGATCTTCAGATTATTGATGGTGATGGCGATACCACGATCGGTAACTTTAGTGTCATCGTGCTGGATGATGAACCACCTGTGCCAGATCCTAAGGTATTAATTGTTAATGAAGATTTAACGAATGATGGTGGTTTTGGTCATGGTGCGCCTGATAGCAACACCTTTAATACCAACGCGGATGCCACAAGTAGCAATACGTTTGTTGATATGCAAGGTGCGTCAGCAGGTACAGCAGCGACACTTGAAACTGGTGTAACAGTATATGTGAATGGTGTAGCACAGACTGTGGATGCCTATAGAACTGAAAATGGTTATGCAGTAGTCGAAACGAATGGTCAGATTACCTACTATCCAGATCCAGATTTTAGCGGTGTAGATAATTTTGCTTACACCACCACCACCGATCAAGGGCCTAAAACTTATACGGTTGATGTGACAGTACGCCCAATTACCAATGATGTGCCTACAATTGCACATGACGGTGAAACAAACGCCACGCATCCGCACTTTGTGTATACGCTCGAAGATACCGATGTGCTGTTGGGCTTGAAAGCCCCTGTGATTACCGATCCAACCGATCAAAATGGTGCTACAACAGGCGATCATCCAGAGCGGTTAGGCGCAATCACACTGACACTGTCGGGTGCTGGTGCAGTAACTGGAACGGAGTTGTTGAATGGTGCAACAGCACTGATACCAACAGTTGCAAATGGTAGTGTCTTTACTGTGGTGATCGTGGATAGCAGTGGTAGCACAACGCCTTCTACCAGCTACCATCATGCTGGTGTGCCAAGTGGTGCAGCGAATATTAACTACCTCACGATTGCTGAATATGAAGCCATTACGGTGAGTCCAGCATTACATCGTCATGAGAACTTTAATGTCAATGTGAGTGTGACCGAGTACGAAGTGAATGATAGTGGTCTGATTGTGTCTACACCAGATAACGGCACAAATGGTAATACAGCTACCCAAAATATCTTTGTCTCTGTAGAAGCAGTAACAGACGATGCGCAGTTGATATTTAATACTGCTGCAGCTCTGCCTATCAACGTGGATGCCGTCACATACGGTGGTGCAGGGGGTAATACCGCTGCCACTGTGACCATTAAAGAAGAAACAAGGTTTAATGTAAAAGATATTCTTAGCGCGCAATTTGCCGATTTAGATGATACCGAAATCCGCTCGATCACTATCACCAATACCACTGGACAAAATATTGTTGTCAATGGTTCAACATTGGTAAACGGTGCTAGCGTCACGGTCAATGACAACGCAGGTGGTGCTGGACAAACAGGCGGAATAGGTAGCTTCCCGAATATCAGGATTGGTGCGGCAGGCAACTTTAGTGGTGATTTGAATAATATTATTCTTACCATTAACGCTCAAGATTATGATGCCGATGGTTATTATCACGATCATGATAATAATTCAGGCACACCACTCGTATTCGCACCTGCAAATCCAGCGACATTGGGTGTACCCGAAGCAGATACGCATGATGCTGACCCACTGGTTAATAACAACACGGTGGTGCTGAATCTGCGTGTTACTCCAGTTGCAGGCGACGTTGCCGCTGGGAATGTATCAACAGCAGAAGATACCGCAGTCGCTTTCTTGCAGCATGTGAGAGTGACCGATACAGGCACAGGTGATGAACGTATCAATAGCGTGTCATTTACCGTACCTACAGACTGGAAAGTCATTGCACCAGCACCTAGTAGTGGCTGGTCAACGACAGGTGATGGTCTAACGGGTATCTATACTATTACGTTTGACAACTCTTTAACTAGGGCGCAACGTGAAGTAGTATTAGATAGCTTCATGATTCAACCGCCAGCACATAGCAGTAAAGACTTGCCAGCTGCTGACTTTCAGGTTTCTATTAATTCGACCGATACCAATACAGTTAACGCTAGCCTTGTTTCAGATACTGCAACCAGAAACATTGGTATCCGCATCACAGTGACCCCAACCGCTGAAGCTTTAGCGCTGACAGGCAATGCCACGATTACAGGTTCAACGACTGATTACTATGCCACAGCAGCAGACAACCCAGCCAATTGGACTGCGATGAATACCGATATCAATGCTGCCAATGGTGGTCTTACACCTGACTTAAGCATGAATGGCAACTTTAGCTATGTAACAAATGGTTTTGAAGATACATGGTTTGCACTAAATACCGTTGGTTTCGACTTTAAAGCACCTTGGCGTAATGAAGATGGTGTGGGTTCAGGCGGTGCAAATGGCAATAAAGAAAATACTTTTGCAGTGCTCACTGCCTATGAAGTGGTGCGTGATGCAGGTGGGATCATTACAGGACTTAATCCAATTGCTGGAGAGTTTAGACATAGCGGCAGCACAGCATTTGCTAGTGAAGTTGCCATACAGTTCTTAGATTCAGTTGAATTCAAAGGGCCAGAGGGTTTTTCAGGTGAAGTGTTTATCAAAGTACAAGCACGTACCAAAGACTACGATGAAGAAACCAATGCGGAAGTGATACAAGACTCTGGCGTAGCTTGGCTGAAAGATATATTGCTTGAGCCTGTTGCAGATGCTGTGACCTTGCGGGTCAGAATTCGTGAGGTGATGGACGAAGATACCTCAAGAGCATTGACCATTCGTACACAAACCACTGATCTCGATGGTAGCGAAACCTTTAATATCCGAATTCAAGGCATTCCAGAAGGCAGTAAAATCGAATTTAATGGTCATGTCTATTATACATTAAATAATAGCACTTGGATCAATGGTGGCGATAAATTGGTTGATCAAGGTGGTGGTCTATACACCTTAGAATTGCATGGCTTGCCACAAGGCACCATTAACCCGATCTTCACCCCACCTAAAGACAGTAATACCAATGGTTTGGATATCAATTTAACCGTTGAAGCCGTATCCGTAGATACGATCACGATTTCAGGTGGGCCGAATGCGGGAACATATACCCAGACCAATCCAGTGACATCGACACAAACCATCGCTATCTCCGTTATTGGTGTGCCTGATGCACCGTTGGTAACCATTGTGGGTGGTCAAACGTGGGTGGAAAATAATTTGGATGAGCATAATGGGGGCATTAATAGTGCTGCTGCCAATGGTGATCCAAATGTGATTGATCTGAGCAACTTTATTACAGCTGCGACGGTCGGCGAAACAAACCCATTGAATCCGTCAGTCAATTCAGAAACATTGACGCTGCGTATTACCAATTTACCTGAAGGCTTTAGTTTAGTAGATGCAGCAACAGGCAATCCAATCACCACCTTGGGTGGTTCAGGCGATGCGCGTGTTTGGGTGCTGACTCCAGCACAGATTGTGACCACACAAATCAAAACACCTGTGAACTTTAGTGGTACGGAAAACTTTACCGTAGAACCTGTGGTCACAGAAAACGATGGTAGAGCCACCAAGTTTGGCCCACCGCAATTCGCTGAATTCCATGTCACGCCATCACCAGAAGCTACGTTGAATCTGCAATCTGATGTCTGGGAAGATGAAATCGGTGGAAATATAGGTCGGATTGACCTGTCGACAGTCATTCAAAATGGCGATAACGTCAATGAACAAATCTATGCGGTACGCATCTTAGAATCAGATGTTACGGCTCGAAATCTGATTTTGTATAGCGATGCGGGTGGAATGAACGCACTGATGGCAGTAGGTGGTTACTACTATATCGCCTATGCGAACTTGGGTAGTTTATATGTGCGTAGTCCTGCTAACTATAGCGGAGACATTAATCTCAATATGGATTATATCGTCCGTGATACTTCCAGCGACGGTACAACAGGACCGACTTACACAGGCCCTACCACGGCAGGTGTCACCACTGTGCCTCCAATCCTAGGCTCAGACTGGGTCGCAGGTAATTTCAATAGCATTACCCACACGCTACATTTCCGTCCAGTCACTGATACCGTTGAGTTTGTCGATGATACACCTCCCATCACTGGCACTGGGGGAACGGCTTATTTTGACGCTCACGCTGGTCACTCTGGCTATGAATTAGACTTAGCCATCAGTAATACCGTCACTGTTCATTTGGATATTACCAAAGCCATTGATACCGATTCACATGATGCGTTAAACACCAGCGGTTCCAATGAACGTGACCATGACTATGCAGGTGGTGCAGGTGAGCATATTACGCGTATTGTGATTGCTGGTGTGCCTGATGGCGTAACGGTAAATGGCGCAACTTTCCTAGGCGGTGGTCAATGGCAGATCAGTGCGACAGATGGCTTTACAGGTGTGATAAGCAAAGACGTGACGTTTACTGTGAATAGACCGATTCTTGATGTGGATGGTCGGGACATTTACATGACTGTGTATACACAGGATAAGAATGCAGTGGAGTCCAATCCAGATGTCAGCACAGGTATCGCTACTGACACAGTGACTGTGAATATCCGCACGGTGACTGGTGGCGGTACCACAGTGATATTGCCAACCCTTGATTTAAGTCCGCTTAATCCAACAGTATTGGAAGATGATTACAATGACGCTGATGGTGATGGAGCTGGTTTCGCTCTGTCTAAAGCAGTGCAACTTGAGTCTGTCACCTTTGACCAAGGAGCGAGTAGCCCAGCCAGCTACGACCTGACCGTGACCATACGCACTTATCCAGGGGATGACACTACATTCACAGGTGCAGGCATTAGTGGTCCAATTACAGTGATTGAAAATGCAGGTACGCCACAAGAACAGGTCGTGACCTTGTGGATTGTGACGACAACTGTCACTGATGCCAATGCACAGTCGACATTGCAAGGTATCTTGGACGACATCAGAGTGCATACCGCAGAACATGCGAATGGTAACATCAATAATCTGAATAGCACTGTACCTATCGATGTTTCTGCGGTGTTCAATAGCAGTGGTGTCGGGCGTGGTGATCGTGTTGGTGGTGCTACGGATTATGATAATGATAATCCTGTTGATGTAGCGGGTGCTGATGATGATGCAGGCATTGTGATCATCACGCCTGTGACTGACCCAGCTACCTTGACCGTTACTCAAACAGCGACCACCAATGAGGGCGGTACTATCCCAATCAGTATCACTGTATCGAATGAAGCCGATGAAGCAGGTGACTGGGATATTGTAGATGGCACTGTCTACTTCCAATTGAGTGCTGGTACAAGTGCGGTGATTGCTGGTGAGTTGCAATATACCAATGGTACGCCTTTATCTACGGTTACTGACCCTGCTGGCCTACCATCTGGCACGTATTACTACATTACAGGTGCTACGCCAGATACATTGGTCAATCTGCAATATGTGATTGATGATGCTGCTGAATATGAAAGCGGTAGCTTTAACCTGAAGGCGTGGACGATTAACCAAGAGAATGGCAGTAATTTAGAGTTACTCTCTGATGGTACGACGACGCTGACGGTGAACAAGGTGAATACCCCACCAGACATTAGCATCGTGGCGACTAATAATGAACATGATGGTTCAGGTGCGATGGCAGTTGGTAGTATTCAGTTGGCAATCACCAAAACCTTAATGCCTGCGGATGTGAATGAAAATCTATATTCTGCATTGATTCAGAATTTGCCAAATGGTTTCTTGGTGTACTACGGGGCAAATCAGAATTCGGCAACCTTGGCAACTAATGCAGGTGATGGTACGTGGTTAATTCCTGTTTCTGGCAATGATTTACCGCCGTACATCAGCATTAAGCCACCTGCGTACTGGAGTGGAACATTGAGTAGTGTCAAGTTCTCGCTTGTGAGTGGTGAAGCGAGTTTACCAGCCAATGTCACAGATTTCCCATTTAACCTTATCGTGACACCAGTTGCGGATGGTATCTTCGCGCTTGCGCCAACTTATAGCTTCAGTAACGTTGGCAAACCAGTGTCCCTCAACTTGAATATAGGGATGGAAGACCCTGCATTGATTGTGGTTGGTGCGCCTGATGGCAATCGTGAGTTGACACGGTTGATATTTACTGGCATTCAAGATGGGGCTAATGCGGTATTCCTCGCCAACAATGCCATGATTAATCCATCACGGATTACTTACAATGCAGGTACGCATACCATTGAGGGCTTGACCCAATCAGAGCTGGATACACTGCAAATCTTGCACACGCCAACATCTGGACTTGATCCGATTACTGTTAATGCACAAACTTATGAAGTGGATGTAGATACAGGTGCGATTATTGATACCAGTGGTTTGTTTGGTGTGCAGAACTTTAATCTGAATGTGATAGGCACTACTGCAATAATTACAGATACCAGTTCTGGTTCGCCAGCCACTCCGACAGCAGGTAATGATGACCTCACAGGTTCAAGCAGCAATGACTATATCAATGCTGATGCAGGTAATGACATCATTTTTGGTGCTGACGGTGAGGATAGTCTAGTCGGTGGTTTAGGCAATGACGAGCTGCATGGTGGCAATGACAAAGACATTCTGTTGGGTGGTGCTGGTAATGACTATCTGTATGGTGATGCTGCTAATGACATTCTGCATGGTGGCATAGGCAATGACCTTCTGTTTGGTGGCACAGGCGCAGACTTGTTTGTCTGGGGTACAGGTGATAATGACAATAGTACAGATGTCATCAAAGACTTTGTTCAAGCTGATGATGTGGTTGATGTGAGTGGGTTGCTGGATCAACTGGGTTGGGATGGTGAGGCAGGTACTCTGTCCAATTATATTGATTTCACATCAGGTACAGACACAAACTTAGTAGTCGGCAATGGTGCGAATACTGTCACGATTGTGATTGAAAACAATACATGGGCTAGCCTCAATGACATGATTACTAATAATCAACTGATTGTTTAACGAACTGAAAAGGGTTTGATCTGATTAATGGCTGAACGTTCTTTGTGGTTTAGTTCAGTGATTAATCAGGCAGCCGATCAGCGAGTAAACAAAAAGAGGAAACGAATTTTGTCATCACTGGACGGTTGCCAAGATCAAAAAAATTGACAACGGCTTGTTCATTTAAAAGCAACAAGCCAAATAGGTAATAATTACGAAGTAAAATACAGGGGAAACATGTGATTAAACGTAACGCTTCTGCGCTCAATAAAATAACCGTACTGGCTGGTTTATTCAGTGCGGTTATGTTGAATACTGCCTCGGCAGCCGATTTGACTTCGGTGACCAAAACTGCGATTGAAAATAATCCAGAAGTACAAACTCAATGGTTTAGCTTCCTTGAAGCAACAGCAAATCAAAAACAAGCACGTGCTGGCTATTTACCATCGTTAGATTTGAACGCAGCCTATGGCAAAGGCAATCGTGAATTCGATGGCGATCGTGGTTGGTTCAATCAAGGTCAGGCAGAAATTGCGTTAACGCAAGTGTTGTTCGATGGTTTTCGTATTAAAAGCAAAGTTGAACAAGGCGATTATGCTGCGTTAAAACGTTATTATGACTTGAATGCAGGTATTGAACAAAAAGCACTTGAAGCGACTCAAGCGTATTTAGATGTACAGCGTTATCGTGAATTGGTTAGATTTGCAGAAGGAAATTTTGCCAATCACCAGCGCGTTTATAATCAAGTATTACAACGGACCAACCAAGGTGTAGGCAATAAAGCAGATTTGTCACAAATTTCAGGTCGTTTATCGCTTGCTCAAACCAACTTGATGACAGAACAAGCCAATTTAAATGATGTATCTGCACGTTTTGCACGAATTGTTGGGGTTGAGCCAAGTAATAATCTTTCGCCAGTAAGTATTAATGCAGCACTTCCGAACAGTGCACAAGAAGTGATTGCTTCTGCTTATAACAATAACAACAGCCTAAAAGCGGCGTTAAGCGAAATGCAATATGCACGTGCGAGTGCGCAAGAGTTTAAAGCCAATATGTACCCAAAACTTTCATTTACAGTATTCTTCTAAATTACGTTTTATTGGTGGCACTGTTGGTAATTTTGCTGGATGGGTACAACAAACAGCAGGCGTTGTAATTATCCTGGTTGGAGTTTATCTTATTGTAGATGGAAAGTTGACCCAAGGTGCACTGATTGCCTGTTATTTATTATCAACTCGTGCCTTGGCTCCAATTGCACAAATTGCAGGTTTATTAACCCAATATTATCAGGCATCCAGTGCCTTAAATATGCTGAATCAAACTGTTGACGCTGAACAGGAACGAGAGAATCTAAAAGGTTGGGTGAGTCATCCACATCTTATAGGACATATCGAATTTAAAAATGTCAGCTTATGTTATCCAAATGAATCACATTCTGCTTTAAATAATATCTCTTTCTCTATTCGAGCAGGAGAAAAAGTGGCGATTCTAGGAAAAGTAGGCTCAGGTAAAAGCTCAATTGAAAAGATACTATTGTCGCTCTATAAGCCGACTGAAGGGTCAGTATTTATTGATCAAACCAATATTAGTCAGATTGATCCAGCAGAATTACGTAGCCAGATTGGTTATATTCCCCAGGACATACAATTGCTGAACGGTACAGTATTATCAAATATTGTCTTAGGTAATCCACATGCTAGCCGTGTTGCTTTGGAACAAAGTTTGGTTGTTTCTGGTTTAAGCCAGATTCTAAAAGCACATGAAGATGGTTTGTCATTACAAGTGGGTGAGGGTGGTCATAAATTATCTGGCGGACAGCGGCAGGCGGTTGCCGTGGCACGTGCAATTGCCCAGAATGCTAAAATTTTGGTTTTTGATGAACCGACCAGTGCGATGGATACTCCCCTTGAGAATCATGTGATTCATCATCTAAAACATTATATGACAGCTCAACATACTTTAATTTTGGTCACACATAAACCTGCATTACTTACATTGGTTGATCGAATTATTATTTTAGAAGATGGAAAGATTATTGCTGATGGTGATAAGGAAAGTGTAATGAAAGCCATGTTTCCCCAACAAGCTAAAGTTGCAGGAGCTGTATCATGAGCACAGAACACAATAAAACCCAAAGAGAGAAGATGTTTGGGGGCGTAGGTAAAAGTATTGAACAATCAGAAAAAGTTCTGAGTCCAGTGCTAGGGCGTTTAAATTTATTTAAAAAATATCAACCTGCTGATACAAATGACTGGAAAAGTCAGGTACAAGAAGTAACTCAATCACAAAAGCCAATTCAGGCAAGAGTCATTCTTTATGTGATTGTAGTGTTGTTTATCTGTTTAATTATTTGGGCAGGTTTTGCTAAAGTCGATGAAATTACTCGTGGTGAAGGAAAAGTGATTCCATCTCAACAGATGCAAGTGATTCAATCGGTTGATGGTGGCGTGGTTGAAAAGGTGTATGTGCAGGAAGGTGAGCACGTCAAAAAAGGCGATCTATTGATTCGTATTGACCCGACACGGTTCACCTCAAATTTGAATGAAGTTAATGCCAAGATTTTTGCCTTGCAAACCAAAGTTAGACGTTTAAGTGCACAATTAAATGGCTCGGGCTATACCTCAGGCAGTGTCCCTGCGGGGGTTTCACCTGATGCAGCTGCAAACATTATGGCGCAAGAAAGCCAGTATTATGCGGAAAGTTTGCGCGAACTGAGCCAAAGAACGATGACCAATCAAGGTACGGTTTCGACTCGTCAACAGGAATCGCAACGTGCTCAAGCTGCACTCGGACAAGCTGAAAGAGCCTATCAACTTGCAGTGCGTGAACTCAATACCACACGACCTTTGTTAAAGACTGGTGCGGTGTCGGAAATGGATATTTTGCGCCTTGAACGTGACGTATCGAATGCCGATGGTGAACGTAAGCAGGCGGCAGCGAATTTAAGAGCTACGCAGGCATCTATTGGGGAAGCGCAATCACGCACTTCTGAGGCTGCGGTGAGTTTAAAAAATCAATGGCGCAATGAACTGGCAGAAGCGCAAGCTCAGCTAGTGAGTTTAAAAGAAAGTATTTCAGGCGTAGCAGACCGAGTGAAAACCACCGATATTCGTTCACCGACCAATGGTATCGTGCAGAAAATTTTCTTTAATACCATTGGTGGGGTTGTGAAACCAAGCGATCAAGTCGCGGAAATAGTACCTTTAGATGGACAATTGATTGTTGAAGCAAAAGTGTCTCCGAAAGATATTGCTTTTGTACGACCAGATTTGCCTGCGGTGATTAAATTTACGGCCTATGATTTTTCAATCTATGGCGGAATGAATGCGAAAGTAAAACATATTAGCCCAGACACATTTACCGATGAAAAAGGCAATATGTTTTATATCGTCCGTGCAGTGACTGATAAACCAACGTTTGGTAAAGGATTATCCGTGATTCCCGGCATGACCGTTCAATTGGATATTATGACAGGGAAGAAAACTATTCTTTCTTATCTGCTTAAACCAATTCTTAAAGCGAAAAATAATGCCTTAACCGAACGTTAAGTCGAATAAAAACCGAAATCTCTTAAAATCCCTCTTTTGAAAAGAGGGATTTTTGATTTATAAAGTAAATTTTAAACGCGCGAAATTTACATTTTATTGAAGCAGATAAAAAATCTAAATTCATTTTTAGTTTTTTCCAGTGCCAAAATGTTGCACCCAATACGTTCGATGAGTTACATCATTTCGAACGCAGGTAATCGCATAATCTTTAAATTGGGGTTTCATTAAGTTATCGCAATGTCCAGGACTGAGCGCCAGCCAATTTTCTAAAACTTGTTTTAGGTTGCTTTGACCTGTTGCTAAATTTTCCCCACCACCACCTTTGTATCCTGTTTTTTTAATACGAGCTCTCAGATTTTCACCACTTCGACCGACATGACTTAAAATCTGACGTTGCGAAATATCCAGCGCATGTGCAGTTGAACTTGTTTGTAATTGATTATTCCATTTTAGCGAGTGGGTAGCCGAGTAAGCTATTTTTCCACATTGTTGCGGTTGATGCCGAATCACGTTAATGGCATTTAAAACGGCTTGCTGATATTGTGGATTTTTAATGTCATCACAAGAGATTTTGTCAAAAGAGGCTAAAGTCTGTTGAGGATTTTTTTGAGTGGGTATCGTTGTTGATTTTGCAATGGTTTTATTTGATTGATGCTGCAAAGGCTGTTGTGGTTGTGAATTTGAACATCCATGTAGTAAAAAGTATAGACTGCATATAAAAGAATGATAAGCAATATTTTTCATAGTGCACCTCTAGCAAATTTTTTTATTCATCAGATGTATTAGTTCAGACTTGATCGGACATAACTCTTGAAAAAGAGAAAGTTACCCATTTTGATAAAGGTGTCGAAATCTTAATCAAACAAAGGTAACTTTCTTATGTTGCATACTAACAATCAAATCATCAAACACAAAGTAGGCTTACTCAATTTAGCTGAAGAGCTTCAAAATGTTTCTAGAGCATGCAAAGTGATGGGTGTCTCTAGAGATACTTTTCATCGCTATCAGGAGCTAGTACAGTCTGGGGACATGGATGCATTGATCAATAAATCCCGTCGAGTACCTAATCTAAAAAATCGTGTAGATGATGCTACAGAACTAGCAGTCATTGATTTCGCAACTCAGTATCCAGCTTATGGGCAGCATCGTACTAGTAACGAATTACGCAAGAAGGGTGTATTTGTTTCAGGTAGCGGTGTTCGCTCTATTTGGTTACGCTATGATTTAGAGAACTTTAAGAAGCGTTTGAAAGCACTCGCAGCTAAAGTGGCACAGGATGGTATCGAATTAAATGATCATCAGATTGCTGCTGTTAGCGACAGTGTAAAAATGACCCCCTAACGGCATTTAAAAACTGACCCCCTTGGTTAATATAGCGGTCATTTTGGACTGCTCAACATGTTAACTTTGGAGCAAGCAGTGACAATCCAAATACTTCATCAACAAGGTAAATCTATTAAAGCCATTAGTCGTGAACTGGGGGTGTCCAGAAATACCGTACGTAAATATTTACGGCAAAACACCACACCTCAGTATCAGCGTATACAGCCTAGAATAAGTATCCTTGACCCATATAAACCCTATTTACTCCAACGTGTAAACGCAGCTCATCCTGAATGGATTCCTGCTGTTGTGCTCTACCAGGAAATTTTAAGGTTGGGATATCCAGGAAAGATCAGGATCTTGAGGGAATATCTTGCAACATTAAAACCAGTTGCTAAACCAGAACCGATCATTCGTTTTGAAACCCAACCTGGCCAACAAATGCAGGTAGATTTCACGACAATTCGACGCAACAACACGACTTTAAAAGCCTTTGTCGCAACATTAGGGTATTCCAGAGCGACTTTCGTGAAATTTTATGATCATGAACGTACGGATGCATGGATCGATGGTCTAGAAAATGCATTTCAGTTCTTTGCAGTAGTACCTCAAGAAATCCTGTTTAATAACGCTAAAACGATCATGATTGAACGGGATGCCTATCAGGAGGGGCAGCATAAATGGAACCCCAAACTGCTCGACTGTGCCAAGAAGTACAGCTTTCGTCCTCGCGTATGTAAGCCCTACCGCGCACAGACCAAAGGCAAAGTTGAACGCTTTAATGGATACCTCAAATCAAGCTTTATTGTGCCATTGAAAGCAAGCCTGAAGACTTCGGGTTTACTGTTAGATGTTGATGTCGCCAATGCCCACATTGGCCGGTGGCTGCATGAAACCGCCAATCAGCGGATTCATGCCACCACGCAAGAAAAACCGGCTGTTCGACTGCAACAGGAGCAGCAAAAATTTACGCCATTACCGCAATCAGATACAGGTTCTAGCACTGTACCTGTTGCAGCAGCACAGCATGTCATGCCCTACGAGAGTTTGCAGCATCCCTTATCGGTATATGACCAGTTGCTAGGAGTTTCCTGATGAATCTGCAATACGACCGTATAGAGCAACTTTGCCAAAAGCTCAATCTGCCTGCCATCGCATCACAATGGTCACATCATGCACAACAAACATTAGGTCAAGATGGAAGTTATGCCGACTTTGTTGAAGCGATCTTGACGCATGAATATGCTGCCAGGCAACAGCGCAGCCAGCAGGTCCTGATGAAACTCTCAGGCCTGCCTCAAATGAAAACACTGGAAGGTTACGATTTTAATTATGCACTAGGTGCTCCAAAATCACAGGTGGTCGAGTTGTTCAACTTGAGCTTTATCTCGAGAGCAGAAAATGTGGTGTTTCTTAGTGCTAGTGATGTAGGGAAAACGCATTTATCCATGGCATTAGACTATAAGGCCATCATAAACAATGTCAAAACCAAGTTTATTACCGCCGCCGATCTCATGCTGCAACTCAGTACAGCCTATCAGCAAGGTAAATTGAAAACCTATATGCAACGGGTGATACTCGCCCCGAAATTACTGATAATCGATGAAATTGGTTATTTACCGTTTGGACGTGAAGAAGCGAATCTGTTCTTTAACGTGATTACCAAGCGTTATGAAAAAGGCAGTCCAATATTGACGAGTAACTTACCCTTTAGCCAATGGTCTAAGTCGTTTGCGGATGATGTTAGGTTGACCGCTGCGATGTTAGATCGGCTATTACATCACTGTCATGTGGTACAAATATCGGGTGAGAGTTATCGTTTGAAGGATAAAAAAAGAATTGGGATTCAGCCCCAGGTTGAAACTTAATACGAGATCAAAGGGGTCAATTTTACTTTGCCATTTGTAAGGTAAAAGGGGTCAATTTTAGAATGCCGTTGACAAATACACAAGTTTTACAGGTGAAACCAAATGAGTGAACAACAACTAACATTTAAAGAAGGCTATGACATCTTAAAGAAGAATGCTGAGCTTCTAGAGTCTCAAGAGGAGCCGGACATTGATAACCTGATGAAAGTTGTTGAAGAATCCATGGCAGCTTATAAAAACTGTAAGCAACGCATTGATGCAGTACAACAAGCATTGAATGAAAGCTTTAAGGATTAATCTTTAATTGTTAGCAGTTGATCCCACTTAAAGTAGTTCTGTGTTAGCCGATCTCGTGACATATTCCATGTTCTGTTCGGCATTAAACTCGCGCCCAAGGCAATCTTGGTTTTGCCATACTTAAGATGAATCGCTTCAAGGGAATCCATCAAGGCATTGCTGACTTCGATGTGTTTCATATCAATGAACATGTCATACACATGGTTTTCCTTTGGTTCGAGACACGTCAGAATCACGCCGCATTTCTTGAATGCTATATCATTTGCATACAGGCCATCAATCATCGTTGTAGCGAGTTTAGAGAGCACTAATAAGTTGTCGGTAGGTTCTGGTAAAGCTAATGATAAAGACTTGTTGTAGCAGGGCTTTGAGCTATCAAATGGGTTTGATTGAACGAAACCAATCAGACAACCACACAACAAATTATCATCTCTCAGTCTGCTAACAGCATCCATGACATACAGCGACATGGCTTCCTTGAGATCATCTATGTGATAGACCCTCTGCCCAAAGGAGCGACTAGCAATGATTTGCTTCTTTGCAGGAGGCGTATGTTCCAATTCAATGCAAGCAATTCCATGGAGTTCCAATAAGGTTCTGTGCATCACTACAGAGAATTGGTCTCGGATCATCAGAGGGGAAGCCAAGACAAAATCCATCACTGAATGAATCCCCATACTGTTGAGCTTCTTCGTATACTTTCGACCAATGCCCCATACTTCACTTACATCAATTGCTTGATAGACGCTCTCGGCTGAGCATGGATCCATTGAAACCAAGTTGCATACGCCATTGAAGTAATCGTTCTTCTTGGCAATATGGTTTGCGAGTTTCGCTTCTGTCTTTGAGCGTCCTATGCCAATACATACAGGTAAACCAAGCCAAGAAAACAAACGCTGACGAATCTGATGAGCATATTCAGTCAAGTCGTAATTCCCTGCATGAGCTGTCAGATCCAGAAAGCACTCATCAATAGAGTAAATCTCTTGCTCTTTTGGCGATACAAAATCGGCTAGGATTTTCATGAATCTGCGAGACATCTCTGCATACAGTGCATAGTTGCTCGATAGCACCTGTACCTGATGCTGTTCGACGATGTCCTTAATCTGGAAGAGAGGAACACCCATCTTGATGCCCAAGTCTTTGGCTTCTTGGGAACGTGCCACAGCACAGCCATCATTGTTGGATAGCACAATGACAGGCTTTTGTTCAGACTAGGGTTGAAGACACGTTCACAACTGACATAGCAATTATTGATGTCTACAAGTGCATAGATCTTCTGGTGAGCTACTTGCATGAGCATGAAACCAATCAAGTATTAACGCTTTCTGAATGGCTTGATGACAAAAGTCACTATGAATAGCCACCGATTTTGTAGACACCTTTTAGTTAGATAAAATGGCTAATTAACGAGGTGCTTATGAGCAGTAAACGATACCCTGAAGAATTCAAAATTGAAGCAGTAAAACAAGTCACTGAGAAAGGTCATAGTGTGGCTGAAGTTGCTACACGTTTAGGAACCACTACACATAGTCTGTATGCTTGGATCAAACGTTATGATCCACAGCAGCCCAAGACAACAGAATCTAGTGATCCAACTACAGAATTAGCGAAATTAAAAAAAGAGCTGCAAAGGGTCACTGAAGAAAGGGACATATTAAAAAAGGCCGCGGTGTACTTCGCAAGCCAGTCCAAATGAGGTACGCCTTTATTCGGGACAACCAACATATATGGTCTGTTCGTCGTTTATGTTCAACGTTAGATGTTCATCACAGTGGTTATTACGCCTGGTTAAAGAAACCTACCAGTATAACTGCGAGGAAGCGGCAACAGCTTTCAGGATTAATTAAACAGTTCTGGTTGGAATCTGGCGGAGTCTACGGTTATCGCAAGATTCATTGTGATTTGAAAGACGTTGGCGAAAGTTGCGGTATCAATCGAGTACATCGACTCATGAAGGCGAATGGTCTCAAGTCACAGCGTGGCTATCGCAAACCTAGAGCTAATGTTAGTACTCCATCGATTGTGGCTCGAAATACTTTAGACAGACAGTTTAACCCCACCCAGCCCAACCAGTTGTGGGTGACTGACATCAGTGTGCCGCAGCAAGCGGCGTAAGAGATGAGGGTATGGCCCCTCGCTATCGGCTTGCAGGAGCAGGTAGCAAACCACCATAAGCGGCTTGGATCAAAAGTCCCGGTCGTGAGCGTTATGGAAAAGGCGTTGTAAAGGCGTCAGGTAAGAATTAGGAAGGCGAACACCAGTGAACTGCCGTTCAAGTGTCGAAAGTACTCAAATGACATCAAAACCGGGGATGGATGTTGCCCCGCGATCAGTTTGGCCGTTACCTGCTTACGGGCCATTCGGTGTCCGGCGTAGAGGCAGCGCGATCCTAATTCAGGCTTTTACGTTGAACTGCGGGAACCTTCGGTGGCGATGTCAAGCGAAAGGTACAAGCTCAAAAGGCAAGGCCGATAATAGCAATGCGTCACCAAGGGGCGGAGCAGCTCGTAGTAGTGTTGAAGTTACTGTAATGGTAATGGAGCGAAGGGGCTGCATTATCCAGGTCTGCGGTCTTGTCAACTGCACAAGCAGGAGGAACAAGGCTTTATGACCAAACCATTTAACATTCCTAAAGCGTTAATTTGGGAGGCATTCAAGAAAGTCAAAGAGAATGGCGGTGCTGCAGGCATCGATCATGAATCTATTGAGCAATTCGAACACCACTTAAAAGGCAACCTGTATAAACTATGGAATCGACTTTGTTCAGGCAGTTATTTTCCACCGCCAGTCAAAGGCGTTCCGATTCCAAAGAAATCAGGTGGGGTACGTATGTTAGGCATTCCAACAGTAGCGGATCGAGTAGCACAAACAGCTGTCAAGCTTATATTGGAGCCACAGATTGATCCTCTATTTCATCCAAACTCTTATGGATATCGTCCAGGGCGTTCAGCCCATGATGCGATAGCTGTGGTGAGACGACGAAGTTGGGAGTATGACTGGGTTGTGGAATTTGATATCAAAGGTCTATTTGATAACATTGACCATAATCTACTCATGCGTGCACTTAAGAAACACTGCGAAATTCCATGGATTCTTCTCTATGTAGAACGCTGGTTAAAAGCACCTATGCAAAATGTAGATGGTCAAGTTTTAGAAAGGAATCACGGCACACCGCAAGGTGGAGTTATCAGTCCTCTATTGGCTAATTTATTTATGCATTATGCTTTTGACATGTGGATTACCAAGAATCTTGCGAGTGTAAGATTCTGCCGCTATGCGGATGATGGAGTAATTCATTGCCGAAGTTTATCTCAAGCCAAACTTGTTTTACAAAAGATTGGTGCACGATTTCGTGAATGTGGACTCGAATTGCATCCAGATAAGACAAAGATTGTTTATTGCCAAGATGTGAATCGTCGCCAAGCATATCCAGATGTTCAATTTACTTTTCTCGGGTACACGTTTAGGCCCCGTAAGGCTGTGGACAAGTATAAAAGAGTTTATGTAAATTTCTCTCCTGCAGTCAGTCGTGATGCACTTAAAACAATGCGACAGACTATTCGGAAATGGCATCTACATCTGATGTGTAATCGCGAATTAAGTGATTTATCTGCAATATTTAATCCAATTCTTCAAGGCTGGCAGCAATACTATGGTCGATTCCATGGTTCAGCAATGTCAACGATCTGGCAACACATGAATGCTTATCTTATACGCTGGATGAGGCGTAAGTATAAAAACTTGGCCCGTCATAAAAGACGGGCTAGATATGCCTTAGGGCGACTTGCGCGTGATTTTCCAAATGCCTTTGTGCACTGGAAAATGGGATGTTTACCATCGGTTGGATAATGGGAGCCGGATGAGCTGAGAGGTTCACGTCCGGTTCTGCGAGGGGCTAAGGGTGAGACTCCCTTGGTCTACTCACCCTTATATTCGCACTCATGAAGGATGGCTGTATCTTGCAGTAGTAATCGACCTATTCTCACGGCTAGTCGTTGGCTGGTCTATGAAGTCGAGAATCACAACAGATCTGGTTTTAGATGCTCTACTGATGGCTTTGTGGCGAAGAAGCCCAAAGAACAAAGTCCTGATTCATTCTGATCAAGGTAGCCAATACACCAGTCATGAATGGCAGACATTTCTCAAGCATCACAACCTTGAAAGCAGTATGAGCCGGCGTGGAAACTGCCATGATAATGCTGTTGCTGAGAGCTTCTTTCAGCTGTTAAAGCGAGAGAGGATCAAGAAGAAAATCTATGTGACAAGAACTGAAGCAAGGTCGGATATCTTTGAATATATAGAGATGTTCTATAACTCAAAACGCAGACATGGTTCCAATGGTCAGCGTTCTCCATTAGATTATGAAAAGGCCCATCAAAAGATGGTTATGTGTGTCTAGAATTTTGGTGGCTATTCAATCACCGATGTCGACAGGTTTCCAAACGAAAAACTCTTATTTGTTTTCTACCTTTTAATTGGTGTAAAAGGGCTAAGGTCATCAATTAGATGACCTTAGTTTTTTGATTTATGTGTAAGCAAGATTGGTTAAGTAAAGGCGGGCTTTCATTGCCAAATTTGCATAATTGGCTTGCCCATCATCCAATTGTCGTTGTAACCAAAGCCTTAAAGCCTGATGATCATTAAAACATTTGTTGACGTTGAGCATGAAAGCGAGGTTGTGCAGTTTGGGAATTTGAAACTCCTCAATCAGCTCACGTGCAATTGCATCAACTTCCTGTGACACCACAACCCCACCAAAGAATGATTTAGTCATATTCATTCTCCATCTCATTGAGCTTTTCTAGCATCAGCTCAAAAGCACTGCCATCACGACGGGTAATATTAGGAACATAGCGACTGTAAACACGAAACAGCATTTCAGTCGTAGAATGTCCTAGTTGTTTGGCAATCCATTCCGGATTTTCACCAGCTGAGAGCCACAATGTCGCTGCAGTATGCCGTGTTTGATATGCACGACGACTTTTCAAACCTAAAAATCTTAATAATGGATGCCATACGCGTCGATTCACTAAGCGATAGTCCAATGGGTTGCCATTTCGCATAGAAAAAACGAATTCAGAGCGGTTCTTGACCATTTTCTTTTGTTCTAAGAGTGCTTGATACACACGCTCACTCATTTGAATGCCACGGTCTGATCCAAAGGTTTTGGTATCACCAAGTTTGCCGTTGACTAATGCTTCTTTGATATAGATCTCACGCCGTTGAAAATTCACGTTTTGCCAACGTAGACCATCGATTTCACTGGTACGCATACCTGTGAAGAAGCGAACGGTGTAGTACGGTTTAAAGTCATCACGCACAGTCTCTATGATCTTTTGCACCTCTTGTAGGGTAAAAGGTGTAACGTCAATGCGACTTTCCTTGAGATTCTTAATATTTTTATAAGGCGAAACAAAGTTGTATCGTTCCGCTGCTTCATTAAGTATCATACGTAAAGGTGTCATGATCTGATTGATTCGGGATGCCTTCAGGCTTGCTTGTTTTAAACCGTAATTCACTTTGCCGAGAGAGGAACGGAATTCAAGCAAGTCTGGCTTCTTTATCTGATCTAAGCACTGATGGCCTAATGCAGGGATCAAATAATTATTTAAAATAATCAGTACCTTTTCCTGGTAGGAACTGCGCCATTCAATTTTTTTCTCATCAAACCAAATATGCGCAAAATCCTTAAATAGGGGTGTTGATGAGCTCAGTACAGCTTTACGTTGCTGTATCTCACTAAACTGTGCAACTCGTTTGCTTTTAGGAAAATACTTTGCATACTCGAAAGTCCCTAAAGTAATTTCTGCTTCAAGCTGTTCTAAACGTTTCTTTAAAAGTTTACGGTTTTGGGCCGTATCTTCGAGATTGGTTGTTTCTCTGCACCGTACACCTTGATAGCGGAAGTCGACAACGAGCTTTCCATAACGTTCTTGAATATTCGCCATATGCAGGACTCCTTATTGCAAAGTGGTTAGCCCTAGGCTGGTGAATTTCAACATATCTTCTTCGATACGTTCCCATACAAACAAAATTTTGCGTCCACCGAATGGGCGGATGTAATGAATGCCCTCAAGGAAAATACTGTCCTTAAGTTGGTTACGGATGGTACGTGGGTCGTAATGAATTTTTTCAGCCAACTGTTGGGCTGTCATATAGGTGTATGTCATAATGATATTCCTGTAAAACTTCATCGGATGTGGAGATAAATTACATCCTTGAAGATAAATTAACTCTAAAATTGCTCAAATGCAATGAAAAAGTAATCGGATTAGAGGAATTTATTGTGATTATTTGTAAACTTCCAACTCTTTTGGCTGAAAGAAGGATGAGAGTAGCAGATCTTATCCGTGGTACTGGTATTAATAAAACCACATTGCATAAGCTTTATAATGGAGATTTGACACGAATAGATTTTGATACTATTGATCGGGTATGTGATTTTTTAGATATACAGGTTGGGGAGTTATTTATATTTGAGCGGACTAATGATTTGTTAGCGCAGTCAAATAATAGAGATACCGATGATGAATAATAAAATAGATAATCAATAATTTTTTGTGTAATTACATGATAGGGGCTTGGTCATACAGATTCGGCCAACTTAGAAAGTAGCGCGTAAAAAAATAGAGTCACTTTTTGGTCACCATTTGGTCACCAATTTTAAATGTAATGTTCTGTTAACTTGCTTTTTTAAGTATCAGAAATTCTGATAGATAATAATACTATTTAAAATCAACAAAAAAAGCCCCAATCTTTCGACTGAGGCTTTTAAAATTCTGGAGCGGGAAACGAGACTCGAACTCGCGACCCCAACCTTGGCAAGGTTATGCTCTACCAACTGAGCTATTCCCGCGGAGTCTATAAAGTTTTTTAAATGAAAAAACTAAATGAAAAAATTTTGAGCGGGAAAGGAGACTCGAACTCCCGACCCCAACCTTGGCAAGGTTATGCTCTACCAACTGAGCTATTCCCGCATGCCGTGTATAATACAGCATGCAAAAATGTGGTCAACACCTTTGTTAAAAATCTTGCATCAATTGCATAAAATAAAAGCAAAATGCTGCAGACCAGACAATAAATAACCAATATCCATATAGAAATCAATGAAATTTCGCCACAATCAACGGATTGCACCTGAACAGATTACCGAAATACTCGGCAGAACAAGGTATACTGGGATTATATTTTTGCAGATCGGAGTCAGGCCATGAGCTTAGAACAACAACTGAAAGACCGTTTGGCGCAATTATCCCCAACCTATTTGGAAGTGGTGAATGAATCTTCGGGTCATGGCGGTTATTTCCCGGGAAAAGAATCGCATTTTAAAACCGTGATTGTGAGTCAGGCTTTTGCCGGTTTACGTCCAGTCCAGCGTCATCAGAAAGTTTATGCTGCTGCAGGTGATCTGCTGTCAAAAGACAAAATTCATGCGCTGGCCATTCATGCATTTTTGCCTGAAGAATGGGCTGGTCAGGACACCACCAGTCCGGCTTGTGCACATGCACCTAAAAACTAAGAGGACATGATGGAAACCCAACTTTTAGTCAAGATTATTCATATGTCGGCAGCAGGACTGGCCATTGTCGCCATTTTTGCCCGTGCCTTGACCTTGTTTGTCGGTACACAAGGGAATTTACCTAATCCGGTGGCACGTATAGCGCTAGTCGCTTTACAGCATTTAGCTATCACGGTGATTGCACTGACCGGCATTGTGTCGCTCGTCCTCAAAGACTTTGATGTACAGCCTTGGTTTTATGCCAAAGTCATTTTATTTTTGGTACTGGTGTCCTCGTTAGGCAAAGCCTATAAAAAAGATGATTCTATCTTGCTATCGCAGCGTCGGGCTGGCTTAGTTATTGCTGTAGTTTCATTGGTGTCTATTCTGGCTTTGGTGATGATCAAGCCGAATTTTGGCTAAAAGCAGGCTGGCTGTGATGATCAGCACAGCCAGTCCATGCAAATAATTAGAAAATACAAATGTTGTAAAAGTAATTAAAAATGTGAGGAGGGGGACATGCGTACACGTGTGGTATTTAATCAAAAGGGTGGGGTAGGCAAGTCGAGTATTACTGTCAATCTGGCAGCGATCAGTGCACATCAGGGTTTAAAAACCTTATTGATTGACCTGGATCCGCAGGCCAACTCTAGCCAGTATGTGCTGGGTGATGATGCGACGTATTCTAGTGACAAGCCGGCACTCGAACCGAATATCGAAAACTATTTTGAAGATGTACTCGGTAATCAGCAAAGCAAGGGCCTACTCGGCAATGCGATTGGCTCGATTTTAAAAAGTCGTAGCAAAGGCTTGGGAAGTTATGTGCATCAATCCTCTTTTAAACATCTGGATGTTATTCCGGCCAGTCCAACGCTGGGTGCATTGGCCCATGCACTGGAGTCCAAGCACAAGATTTATAAGCTACGAGATGCCTTGCAACAACTGTCGGGGCATTATGACCGGGTATTTATTGATACACCGCCTGCATTCAATTTCTTTACCCTCTCTGCTCTCATTGCGGCGAACCGCGTGCTGATTCCATTTGACTGTGATGTATTTTCTAAACGTGCCCTACAGACCCTGATTGAAAATGTCATTGAAACCCAGGATGACCATAATGAAGGGCTGGAAATCGAAGGGATTGTCGTGAACCAGTTTCAGGCACAGGCCAAATTACCGCGTGAAGTGGTACAGCAACTCAAAGATGAAGGGTTGCCGGTCCTCGACAGTATGTTGCCACCGTCAATCTTGATGAAAGAATCTCATCAGAAAAATCTGCCTTTGATTTATTTGGCTACTGATCATAAATTGACTCAGGCCTATCAATCGTTGTTCAATGAGATAGAGCAGAATTAAGATCGAGTTAGCTATGAAACTTGTGAAAGTAAGCCTGAGTATTGCTGCACTGGCATTACTGAGTGCCTGTGCAACGCCGGTAAAACCGACTTATGTGTCGCCCACCCTGTATCAGACTTTGGGTTGTTCGCAATTACAGGGTGAATATAATCGTATTCAGCAGTATATCGACAATGGCGTTGAACCACCGAAACGTACTGGCGTCGGTGTGGGCGTTGGTCTTGGCGGTGGCTGGGGCAGTCGCGGTGGCTGGGGTATTGGCCCGAGTGTTTCAGTCAATATGGGACAATCATCCGATACCAAAAGAACCGAACTGGCACGGCTTTTAGGCGAGCAGGAAGCGATTGTACAGGCCGCGCGTTATAAGAACTGTCCGATCATCGTTCGGCAGGCGACGCCTAAATAAATCATTCAACATTAAACGGATGAATGCTGACTTCGGGTCGGCATTTTTTTATTGCTTTCACCAAGAATAGGGCGGTTTACATTAAGATAAAACTCACGGGAAATTGACCAGACTGTATATAAATCTGAAATTTATAAGCTTGTTATCACACTCTCATATTGATTAAGCTACAACCTTGGCCCGGAAAAGTTCATTGCGATGATTGAAAATTGGTTATTTGTTTTAGGACTCATTGCTGTAATGATGGTTCCAGGGCCCGCCAATGCCTTGGTGGCTAGTTCTGCTCATCAGCAGGGGCAGGCCAAAACCAGTCTCTATCTTCCTGCCATTTTGCTCGGCTATTTTTATGCCATTAATGTATGGGCCTTGGTGATTCATCTGGCGTCACCGATCTGGCCAAATTTTAAAGGCTTGGTCTATGTGCTGAGTACCATCTGTGTGGGCTGGATGACCTTGCATTTATATAAGGCCCAGCAGTTAGAACGCTACAGCAAGAACCATCCGCAGATTCGCCCCTGGCAAATGTTTACAACTACCCTAAAAAATCCTAAAGCAGCATTGTTGGCCTCTGGAATTTTACCGATGGAAACCTGGCAAAGCCCGACCAACTTCGTTCTGGTTTTTGCTGCCTTTAGCTTGAGTACCGTTCCGGTCGGGATATTCTGGATGGTCTTTGGTCAGGCCATATTGACCAGTCCATCTGAAAAAATAAAAGCCGGCCTCATTTATAAAGGCGCGGCTCTATTTGTCCTGCTTTGTCTCATCCCACTCTTGATCAAGCTCTGGGATTAAACGCACAGGCTGTAAAAGAATCTTAATGTAAAAAGTTCTTAAGCTGTTTTACTTTTTTTGAGCTTTTGTTGAATAAAGCCAATCACACCTGGCAATACACTTAAAATAATGATGCCAAAAATTAGATAGGTGAAGTTGTCTTTGACGATCGGCATATTGCCAAACATATAGCCCAAAATGACAAATGAGCTAATCCAGGCAAATGCACCTACTACATTATAGGTCAGGAAATATTTGTAATTCATGCTGCCAGCACCGGCAACGAAGGGTGCAAAGGTACGGGCAAAAGGAACAAAACGCGCAAAAATAATGGTCTTACCACCATGTCTGGCAAAGAATTGCTGGGTCGCCAATAAGTGTTTTTTATTGATGAAGCGCGATTCAATCTCGAAAACCCGAGGACCAATATATTTACCAATATGATAATTCAGGGTGTCACCCAGAACTGCCGCAACAAACAAGAGTGGAATCAGCACCCATGGATCCATTGCACCAGTAGAGGCTGCCAGTGCACCTGCTGCAAATAGCAAGCTGTCGCCAGGCAGGAACGGCATGACCACCAGACCTGTTTCTACAAAGATAATCAGGAAAAGAATGGCATAAATCCAGATCCCGTAATTAGTGATAAATTCAAGCAAGTGATCATCAACATGCAAGATAAAATCAATCAGTTCCATGAGCCCAGTACAAGCAAAAGTGTGGTCAAATCCTAACAGCCCGGGGCATGAAAGTCAGTACCAGAAAGTAAAATAATTAACGCTTCATCCATCTTGAATTGAGCAAAAATTTCTCTTACATATTATCTTCAGATTTTTATAAAAACAGGCTGAGTTGGATTAAATCTTGAGCTTAAAAATATAAAAATGACAGACTAAGAAAGGCATCCGAAGGGATGCTTTATGGTGCTAGAAATATAATGCAATCAACTAAATGCATACCTAATGCGAATTGTGTGCTTAATGCGCTGAAAAATGTTAGAATACGGCGCTTATCTTTCGTTTGCCTTTCATAGTTGTTCGTCATGACTACCAATACTCAAATTACTGAAGATCGTATCCTGATTCTGGATTTCGGTTCTCAATATAGTCAGCTCATCGCACGTCGTGTTCGTGAAGCTGGTGTATATTCTGAAATGTATGCCTATGATATGTCTGAAGAAGACATTCGTGCATTTAATCCAAATGGTATCATCTTGTCTGGTGGACCTGAGAGCGTTCACCTTGAAGGCAGCCCGCGTGCGCCACAAGTGGTATTCGAGCTGGGTGTGCCGGTATTGGGTATTTGTTATGGTCTGCAAACCATGTGCGAACAACTTGGCGGTAAAGTTGAGCCAGGTACTGTGCATGAGTTTGGCTATGCAGAAGTAGATATTGTTGTACGTGACAAGCTGATCGGTAATTTACAGGACCGTGAAAACCAGCTGCATGTCTGGATGAGTCATGGTGACAAGGTTGCCCGTATTCCAGAAGGCTTCCAGATCACTGCACAAACTCCTAGCTGTCCAATTGCGATGGTTTCTGACGAAACTCGCCGTTTCTATGGTATTCAGTTCCATCCTGAAGTTACACATACTTCTAAAGGTGCAGAATTACTGTCGAACTTCGTTCATCAAATTTGTGGCTGTCGCGGTCTGTGGACGCCAGAACACATTATTGATCTACGTGTAGAACAGCTTCGCCAACAGATTGGTGATGAAAAAGTATTACTAGGACTTTCTGGTGGTGTGGATTCATCTGTAGTAGCAGCGCTGTTGCATAAAGCGATCGGTGATCAGCTGACCTGTGTATTTGTAGACAATGGTCTGCTTCGTTTGAACGAAGGCGATCAAGTGATGCAAATGTTTGCTGACAACATGGGTATCCGCGTGATTCGTGCTGATGCTGAAGAGCGTTTCTTGACTGCGCTTGCAGGTGAAGTTGATCCTGAAGCAAAACGTAAAATTATTGGCCGTGAATTTATTGCTGTCTTCGCTGAAGAAGCACGTAAATTAGATGGCGTAAAATTTCTTGCACAAGGTACGATTTATCCGGACGTGATTGAATCTGCTGCAAGCAAGCAGGGTAAGGCGCATGTGATTAAATCACACCATAATGTGGGCGGCTTACCAGCAGACCTAGCATTTGAACTGGTTGAACCATTACGTGACTTGTTTAAAGATGAAGTACGTAAATTGGGTACGACTTTAGGCTTGCCACACAGCATGATCTATCGTCATCCATTCCCAGGCCCAGGTCTAGGTGTGCGTATCTTGGGTGAAGTGAAAAAAGAATATGCAGACATTTTACGTCTTGCAGATGACATCTTCATGCAAGAACTGCGTGACAGCGGCTGGTATGACAAGACTGCTCAAGCATTTGCGGTATTCCAGCCAGTGAAATCGGTGGGTGTAGTCGGTGATGGCCGTCGTTATGCATGGGTAATTGCATTGCGTGCGGTAGAAACGGTGGACTTTATGACAGCTCGTTTCGCACACCTGCCATATGAACTAGTAGACAAAATCTCTACGCGTATCATGAATGAAATTGCTGACGTTTCTCGTGTGACTTATGACGTATCGTCTAAGCCACCTGCAACGATTGAATGGGAGTAATTTAGGGGTTTCGGACAGCACTGCTGTCCGCCTAAATTACGCCAAGCGCTAGGCGCGCGGCAGTAAGGACTTTCAAGCAGCATCGCTGCTTGAAAGTTTTATGCTAAACGCTATGCATGGCAGTTTAGAAATATAAACTTTCCAAATTAAAAAGAGCGCTTCGGCGCTCTTTTTATGCTTTTCGGAAAAGATGCTTAAGCCGGTTTAACCTGCCAGTTTTGCATCTCTCCAGCTAAACTTTGCTCCAGATCTGGATCATAAGCTTCAACCCGATTCCGTCCATTGGCTTTAGCCTGATATAAGGCAATATCGGCTTGCTTAATTAGGGTCATCAAATCCGTTTCACAGCTTTCCAGAATGGCAGCACCAATCGAAATACTAAAACTGAAACGATGTTGGCTGTCCAGATCGATCACAATATTTTCAATTTTATGCCTTAAACGCTCGGCAACTTTTAGCGCTTCATCCAGAGAGGTTTCAGGTAAAAATGCAATAAATTCCTCGCCTCCATAGCGTGCCAAAATATCATGCTGCCGCATTTCGCTGTGTGTATTTAGGGCAATCGTCTGTAAGACCTGATCTCCGATATCATGACCATAACGATCATTAATCTGCTTAAAATGATCGACATCAAAGACCAGTAAACTCATAGGCACCGGTTGATCAAAATTCTGTTGTACCAGTTGTTGCGCGAGATATTCAAAACAGCGACGGTTATTCAGGCCAGTGAGTGAGTCGGTATGAGCCATATTTTCAAAGGCCTGCCGATTATATTCATTCAGGGTATGCTGCAAAAATACCATGCGTGATTTTAAGGTCGAGCTCCAGCTAATATATAGACTGAAGGTCAATACTGGCAGATAAATCAGGGAAAATAAAAACATCTGGTACAGGTCAGACCGAGTATTGAAATATACACCGATGTAAATCATCAGGGTAATCAGACTTGAAGTAATCAAAGACGGCCAGAACCGGATCTGCACACATAAATTGGCCAGTACAATAAAGACTAAGGAGGCATATTGATAAATGAGGGTATAAGCACTTTCAGACTGATTCAGATTAAAAAACCAGATGGCACTTGCACCAATAATCGAGGTAGGCAAGAGCAGATCAAAGACAGGCAGATTGCGGTAAGAGTGATACATCCAGATCGTGATCAGTACGATCAGGATGGTATAGCTGATTTTGGTCAAAATGAGTAACTTGAGAATATCATTCAGCACCAGAATATCGGCGAGGGTATAAGAGGCATATGCCAGCTGTGCGAATAAATTGACCTGTAATAAGTATTTTAAAGTGAGTTTTTTCTGATGAGTATAGTAGGCCGGTTTTAGAGGTGCAGGAATACGAACAAGCGGATCTTGAAGAGCCTCCTGAATCAGGGTACGTGATTCTTTTTCGTTATCATGCGGCATGCAGCCTTCCCAAATTAAAATATATAAAAATGAATAAGATGAAATTTATATATAGTTGTATAAAAAATATTCTATTCTTTTGTTGGATATTTTAAAAGTGGAAGAATCAAATTTATTTTATAAAATGAAATCCCCGATTAACGCATTCTAAGAATGATCCTAGCTTATAGAACAGACTAATGATTCAGCTTTAATTCGCCGTTGACTGGGCTGGTTGAGTGTCTGGCTTAAATACATTCCAGGGATTTTCTGTTGCTGGCTTGGGCTTATTCAGCATATCCGGATGATAGACTTCAATCCGGTTTCGGCCAGACTTCTTGGCTTGATATAAGGCGATATCGGCTTGTTTGATCAGATCTTCCAGAGTCTGGGTATGGGATTCTAGTTCTGCAACACCGATCGAAATGGTGAACCGGATGGCATGATTGGATTCAACATAAATATACTGCTTTTGAATTGCACAACGAATTCGTTCTGCAATCACCAGGCTGTCTTGTAGCTGAGTATCTTCCAGGAGAGCGATAAACTCTTCCCCGCCAAAACGTGCCAGTACATCGCTATGCCGCATTTCTTTACGGGTCACTTCAGCAATCAGTTGTAGCACCCGATCACCGACATCATGCCCATAGCTATCATTAATATTTTTAAAATGATCCACATCAAACATCAACAGGCAGCTACTGGCATGTTTGGGCCATTGATGAATAGAGCGTTCAGCCATATCGACAAAATGGCGACGGTTGTAGAGCTGGGTCAAATCATCGGTATGTGCCAGATTCTTTAAGGTTTGATAGTTCCATTCATCAAGCAGGGAGCGCAGAAAAGAACGCCGCACATTCAGAATATTATTCCAGTTAATATAAATGCTAAAAAACCACAGTGGACTAAAGACCACGCTAAAAATAAAGGCTTGAGAGGCACTCATGAACTGGGATACACCAAGCATGATAAACAGGGCAATCAAGATGGAGCAATAGACCGCGACTTTAAACTGGGTCTGTACACAGAGATTGGCGATAAGAATAAAGATCGCAGAGGCATAAATATAGGTGGCAACATGGGGACTGGTTGAAAGCGCGAGTAAGCTAATCCAGGCCGCTGCAGCTACAGTGGTGCCTATCGGCAAGATTCTGTCCAAAATCTGAATATTTTTATATTTTTTAAACAGGTAATAACAGCAAAACATCGCCCCCAGAACCAGAACGACGCGCATCAGACCAGAAATAAAAAACATGTCTGGAATAATCAGGATATCGGCAAAGAAATACAGTAAAAAGGCAATTTGCGCCAGATAGTTAATTTGACGCAAGTTATGATGACTATGCGTATAGACATAATCATGAAAATACTGCTGAAACAGGGCAGGGATACGGGCATGAGGATCTGTCAGCGCCTGTTCAATCAGCTGACGGTTTTGCAGATCACATTCAGATAATTTCAGTGATTTATCGGTCGTCGAATTTTGAAAAGATACATTCGCCGTTGAATATATATTCTCATTCTGAGCAGACATGTCCTGGTCCAGTATTATTTTTATAGGTGCCTATTATGCCGTGTTTGAGTAAAAAATAACCTCCCAAAAATTGGGTATCCGGGAAGTTTTTAAAGCTAAAACGTAACAAAATTTGTGTTTTATAAAATTGAAAGTGATTGAAATACATGAATAATCATCTTATTCATTGGGGTCTTTAGTTGTTGTGGATTCGTTTCACGTGAAACATAAATGACATTCCTGATCTTCAGTTTATTTAAACTCCTAACGTCATGTACCTAAATCATGATTGACTTGTTAAAACTCAAGTTTGGGGCTTTGAATATAAATCTCATCAGCTTTTCAGAATTTAAATTGATGGGACTAGTGAGGCGTTTTATACGTATCTAAATATTTCCAGGGATAGATTTTGCCCATAGACCCTGTACATTGTCCTGAACAGAGAGGCATCTTGAATCGGTCAAATACATGTCTCACCCACTCAAAAAGTAGAATGAAAATGCCGAGGTAAGCTCAGCCATGTCGAATAATAGTGATATTGAACTGTCGAATTCTGATGATTGCGAAAAGTATGTGAATCAGTTTATTCAGGAGTTTCCTTTACGTCGCGCGGAAATCGGACAGGGCACCGTGATTAAACGTGCCTTGCCAAGCAGACATAAGCGCATGATAGGTGCCTGGTGTTTTCTGGATCATGCGGGTCCGGCCAGTTTCCCGCAAGGAGATGGTCTGGATATCGGCCCTCATCCACACATTGGTCTGCAGACCTTTACTTGGATGATCGAAGGCAGCATGATGCACAATGACAGTCTGGGAAATCAGCAATTGATTCGTCCCAAGCAGGTCAATCTGATGACCTCGGGTTATGGCATTTCACATACCGAAGTCTCTCCTGAAAGTGAAACGCATATGCATGCAGCACAGTTGTGGATTGCCTTGCCGGACGACAAGATCAATATGGCACCAGGTTTTGAACATTATCCTGAATTGCCGGTCGTCAATGAGCAAGGCATTGAATTTACCGTGCTGGTCGGAGAATATTTAAAAACGAGATCACCGGTTAAAGTACATAGCGAACTACTCGGAGTAGACCTGTATGCAGCTCAAAGTACTAGTGCGCGCTTGCCTCTGAATCCGAAATTTGAATATGGCTTTATGGTGCTTGAGGGGACGGCCAGTATAAATGGGCATGAACTAAATGAAGATAATATGCTGATCCTGGAGCCCGGCTTACAGCAGGTCAATGCTGAAGTTCATGCCGGGAGCCGGCTGCTATTGATTGGTGGGGAGCCATTTGAAAGCCCGATTTTACTGTGGTGGAATTTGGTCGGGCGCACGACAGAGGAACTTAAAATTGCGCGGGAACAATGGATTGAAGGTCATGAACGTTTTGGTTCCATTCCTGCCTATGATGGACCACGTTTAGAAGCGCCCGCACTTCCAGACCAGATGCGGGCTTCCCGATAAATGCTAAAAATGATGGGAATATGGAACGCTGTCTGAGTTGAACTCAAATAATGAATCTGCAACATAGGATATATATCATTACAGTCATCAAAAAATGAGCTAGAGTCTGCTGCTTTTTGCTATGCTCAGTGGGCAAAAACAATAAAATCATGAGTCTAATATGCGTGTTTTACATCATCTCGAACAATCACGATCATTTCGTATCCTGTGGGCCATGGAAGAATTAGGACTGGATTACGAGGTTAAATACTATAAACGTCAGCCCAACCTTTCTGCGCCACCGGCCTTAAAACAGATCCATCCGTTGGGCAAAGCCCCGATTCTGGTCGATCAGGGTCAGGTACTGGCAGAATCTGCGGCGATCCTGGAATATTTGCAGGAAACTTATGATGAACAGCAGCAGTTTCGCCCAGAAGATATTGCCGACAAGGCCCAGTACCGTTACTGGATGCATTATGCGGAAGGCTCGTTAATGCCGCTGCTGGTGATGCAACTGGTAATGACCACAGTGCCTAAACATACGCCTTTGCTGATTCGACCTGTGGCCAAGAAAATCTGTGATGGGGTGAAAAAGCAATTTGTACAGAGCCGTTTAAAAGATCATATCCAGTTTCTGGAAAGCTATTTGAGTGAGCATGATTATTTTGCCGGGCATTTCAGTTTTGCCGATATTCAGATGAGTTTTCCTTTGGAGGCCATGCAGAGCCGGACGGGTCAAAGCTATCCAGCGATTCAAGCCTATCTTAAACGGGTGTCGCAACGTGCTGCCTATGCGCGTGCACTGTCCAAAGAAAAACAGATCAGCTCTTAAACGCTTAAAAGAAAAGGTGCCGATGGTACCTTTTTTGATTTTGTGAGATTAGTCCGGAAAGCTGAGACGTTCTTTGGGGAAAACTACCTTAAACGTGGAACCTTGGTTTTCCTTGGACTCAATTTCCAGATGTGCCTGATGCTGCATGAGTACATGTTTAACAATTGCCAATCCCAAACCGGTACCGCCAGTACGACGGCTGCGGTCTGAATCGATGCGGTAAAAACGCTCGGTCAGACGTGGCAGATGCTTGGGATCAATACCGATGCCGTTATCTTGCACCACAAAATAGGCCGATTCACCGTCATCATGCCAGCCGATGGTGATGGTGCCGCCTTTAGGCGTATACTTGATGGCATTGGTAATCAGGTTGCTAAAGGCGCTGGCCAGTTCCATATCTGAACCGATCAGATCGCAATGACTGTCAATGTCCAGATTTAGGGTATGACCATAATCAATATTATAGGCCTGGGCATCATCAAATAGCTGGTTCATCAGACTCGGCATTTCAATGATCTGGTTTTTGGCAATATTTTTATCATTTTCCAGACGTGACAGCAGCAACAGATCGTTGACCAGTGCATTCATGCGTCGGGTTTGCGACTGCATCTGATCAAAAGCGCGTTTCCAGCGTGGATTGATATCTTCCTGATCGGTAAAGGTTTCAATATAGCCACTGAGCACGGTCAAAGGAGTGCGCAGTTCATGTGAAATATTGTCGACAAAATCCTTTCGCATCTGTTCCAGATTGTGCATCCGGGTCACATCATAAGCGACCAGTACCCGACTTTCTCCGCCAAAACGGGTCATTTTGACCTGCACATAATGGTCTTCAAACAGCGAAGAACGCATTTTTAGGCCGTCGGGAGATTCATCAATATGGTGATAGTATTCGATAAAGCTCGGTTGGCGTAGCAAGGTCAGGATATTACGGCGACGGTCATCACTGGAGATTCCGAGCAGACGTTCGGCTGCCGGATTCCACCATTCAATCTGTTGGTTTTCATCAAGTAGTACCACAGCTTCTTGTAAGGCCACCAGTGAAGACTGTGCACGATCAATCAGTTCGACCATTTCCGCCTGAACAATCCGTTCCTGACGTTGGGCGCGGTAAACATTGAAAAGTAGCGCACCCCAAATCCCGCCAATATTTGGTGGAACATCATAAGGGCGATTGGAAATCCATTCATTGACCAGATATAAGGAACGCATTTGGGTCGCAAAGAACGCCACGAAAGCAATTACGATACAAACCCAGAAATACCCAATCCCAAAACCGATAAAGCTGGCGATAATCAGGAAAAAAGCCAGTAAGCGTAAATCCTGTTTCGCAAAATCCCATAAGCTACTGTAACGGATTCTTTTATGTTCGCGTGCCAGTTCGGGGACAGGGTAGGGTTCATACATAAAACAAGATTTACCTTAAAAGATATTAACCTAAAGCGACATCTGAACGGGTCGAAAAGCGATACCCCGTTCCGCGAACGGTTTGTACAAAACGGTCTACACCATAAGGTTCCAGCACTTTACGCAAACGGCGGATATGTACATCGATGGTCCGGTCTTCAATATAGACGTTACCGCCCCACACCTGATCCAGCAATTGCGCACGGGTATAGGCACGTTCCGGATGGGTCATGAAGAATGCCAGCAAACGATATTCAGTCGGCCCCATTTCCAGAATGTTGTTACCAAAATTCACCCGCTGGCTGACCGGATCCAGAATCAGGCCATTGGCATCAATAGTTTTTTCACCGCTCAGGGCATTGGCGCGGCGCAGTACCGCCTTAATTCGGGAGACCAGTTCCCGGGTCGAGAATGGCTTGGTCATGTAGTCATCGGCACCGGCATCCAGACCTTGTACCTTGTGGTCTTCTTCACCGCGCGCTGTCAGCATGATCACCGGAATTTCTGACAGGCTTTCATCACGTTTCAGACGACGACATAAGTCCACACCGCTCACACCACCCGGCATCATCCAGTCCAGCAAAATTAATGCCGGACGCTGGTCCACAATCATCTGATGCGCCTGCTTGGCATCTTCTGCCTGTAAGCACTGAAAACCGGCCATATCCAGAGAGGTATGGATCATTTCCCGAATCGGGAGCTCGTCATCGACGATTAATATGTAGTCATCTTTCACAACGCAATACCCTATTTCATGTAAACGGTGAACCGTTTTATATTTATGACAGGCTTATTACAAAGACTAATTATGACAGTATCATTGCAGAAAGGGAAAAACTGCTGATATTCGCAAAAATTTGTGACAAATATAGCGCAGAAACTTGTTAAAAAATCATAAATTAATTTTACTCATTTCCGTAGTACAGCATAAATCTTCAACTCACTGGTAAATGCAGGAAAGCCGATTAAGCACAGGATTTAACAGCTATTTTTTCTCGGAAAATGACTCGAGCAGCGCCAAAAAAACCACACTGCACGACGATAAAACTTCCTCAAGCGAATGCTTAAAACCACTCATCACCCAACGAATGGCAATTTGGGTGACATAGCCATTTAAACCGGTCGACACCAATGAAATTTCCTGCTCGCTGCGATTTAATTGCGGCATCATCAACATGACAAAGGCATGAATCATGCGGTCGAAACGTGACATGGTTTCATGAATAGTGGCCTGATTATGCAGCTCCTGTACCAGCATGGCATCGATATAAATGATCCGTGCCATGCGCGGATTGTCACGCAGGGTAGTGAGCAGCGCACTCAAACCGGCTTCGATCATTTTTTTCGGATCACTCGATGCCTG
This sequence comes from Acinetobacter sp. CIP A162, assembly GCF_000367905.1. Taxonomy (GTDB): domain Bacteria; phylum Pseudomonadota; class Gammaproteobacteria; order Pseudomonadales; family Moraxellaceae; genus Acinetobacter; species Acinetobacter lwoffii. The sequence goes on from NZ_KB849157.1 coordinate 42,243, forward strand.
CATCATGGCCTGCATCACATTCTGTTGCAGTTCATCAATCAGTTTTAGGAAAATGGTCTGAAACAGATGTTCGCTTTTCTTGAAGGATTCATAAAAATAACGTTCAGTCAGTTTGGCTTCATTGCAGATATCTTTGACAGTAACTGAAAAAAAACCATAACTACCATAGGCTTCAATCCCGGCTTCGATGAGCTTTTCACGACGTGCCTGCTGCCGTTCAGCCATCGACAGGCCTTTAAACTGACGTTCCTTGGTTTTGGCGGGTCGTGATTTTGCTGCTGAGTCGATTGAATCGGTCATAAGGCCTGTGTGCTCATCTGCATGAAGATTTTGAATATCTTAACAATAAATCACGCTTAGACCTATATAGAAATGCTCCCCTGAAATTTGGCCTCTAAGGACATGGGATAATTATTGACAATCTATATTGTCAAAACTATATTGAGGATCTGTGCTAGCTCCTGAAACAACAGAACAAGATCCTGCTGTCATGGAATGGCAGTGGTTTACATAAGGAAATTGAATGAAAAATTTTAACAATAAAGTTGCTGCGATTACCGGTGCCGGTTCAGGTATTGGTCAGCAACTGGCAGTATTACTGGCCCAGCAGGGTTGTCATTTGGCACTGAGTGATATTAATGAACAGGGTCTGGCACAAACTGTAGAATTACTCCAAGGGACTGATGTTCGTGTCACCATGCAAAAAGTGAATGTGGCTGAACTGGAACAGGTGCGTAACTGGGCGGCACAGGTCGAACAGGATCATGGCAGTATCAATATGATCTTTAACAATGCCGGCGTTGCACTGGGTTCAACCGTTGAAGGGGCATCTTATGAAGAGCTGGAATGGATCGTCGGAATCAATTTCTGGGGCGTGGTTTACGGTACCAAAGAATTCCTGCCATTGATCAAGAAAACTGGCGATGGTCATGTCATCAATATTTCCAGCCTGTTTGGTTTAACAGCTCAGCCGACCCAGTCTGCTTATAATGCGACCAAGTTTGCCGTGCGTGGTTTTACTGAATCCCTGCGTCAGGAACTGGATCTGGAAAATTGTGGCGTGAGTGCACTGTGTGTGCATCCGGGGGGTATCCGTACCAACATTGCCAATGCAGCAAAAATGAATAACAGCCTGCTGACTTTAGGTATGAATCCGGAAAAATCGGCCCGTAATTTTAATAAATTATTGCGTTGTCCACCTGCAGAAGCTGCCCGTCAAATTCTGGAGGCGGTACAAAAAGACAAGCGCCGTCTGCTCATCGGCAATGATGCCAAAGCGATAGACCTGATTCAGCGAATCTTGCCGACCGGTTATCAGCATGTCACTGCACTGGCGACCCAATTTGGTAAAAGAAAGAAAAAGTCTGCTTAAGAAATTGTAAAACAGACCCGCGAAAGCGGGTTTTTTTATCGCTGTGATAGGGGCTAATTTTTTGCAAATGAGAGTATTAACTCCTGTAATGCTTTAGGCACGTAAAAAAACCTGCATCTAAATCAACGCTTCAACCGTTTTTTTCTTCCAGACCAACTGGTAATACAGTCCCTGCAAAATACACAGGCTGACAAAGGCCAACGCGTAGGCATACCAGATACCTTCCAGACCCCACCACCGGCTAAACAGATAAGCGGCGGGAACTTCAATACAGAGAATGGCAAAAATATTAATCAGCATTGGCATGGTCACCGTTCCACTTGAACGCATGATCGAAGCAAAAATGGCACTGGCACCAAAGAACAGAATCGACCACAGCACAATAAACAGCAGTTGTTGTCCCAGTACTATAACCTTAGGATCGGTAATAAACAGCGCCATCAGATATTTGGAGAACAGGTAGGCCAGAATCACCAAACCGCCGGTAAACAGGATATTCATACTCAGTGCAGTCCGAGTAACTTTATTCAGCAGATCTGATTTACCTGCGCCAATCGCTTGCGCACCAAATACAGATGCGGCAATCGCAATCGACAAAGCCGGAAATTGAATATAATTTAAGACCTGATTGACTGCGCCATAGGCCGCTGTTGCTTCTGCGCCATAGCGGTTGACCAGTCCGACAATTACCAGTCCGGCAACTGAAGTCGTGACCATTTGCACACCAGTAGGAACCCCCAGTTTCAAGATCATTCTGCTCAACTGTGGTTGATGACGAATATTTTTTAATAAGGCCCAGTCCAGCTTGAGCGGATGTTGCCTATAGTTCAAATACAGGATTAAAAACAACAGAACCGCCAGATTTCCCAGAATGGTGGCAATCGCCGGTGAGATAATGCCCATTTTAGGAAAGCCAAAATAACCGGCAATCAGGACCGGTGTCACCACCAAACCGACCCCAATGGTAAGTGCGGAAGCAAACAGGGGCGTGGTACTATCCCCAACGCCACGCAAGATGGAAGTATAAATAATATAGATAAAAATTAAGGGACTACCCGCCAGCATCCATTGTACATAGGGCAAGGACAAATGCATTACATCAGGATCTGTGCCAAGGGCCAAAAGAATATTCTCAGCAAAAATTACCCCGAAAAGCGCAATCAAGCTGCCGCCAATCAAGGTCATAAATAAAGTTGAACCGACCACACAGCGCACTTTTTCTATATTTTTTCCACCCCAAGCCTGTCCAATCAGTACGGTAGAACCGGCAGACAAACCAATTACAAAGGCCATCAGACAAAACAGGATTGGGAAAAAAACGGCAACAGCAGCAATCGCATTCACTCCGAGCATTTGTCCCACAAAAACTGTATTGATCGTGCCGGAGAGACTTTGCAGGATATTGGTCGCAATTAATGGCAACAGAAAAACCAGAAAGGCTTTCCATAAATTCTGTTGATGAATCAGTGAGTGCTGTGCCATGCGACATCCTGTGATTGAATTATCATCTATTTATTGATGTAGCTATTATTCGGCAGAATATAAAAAAAAGCCTTAGCTTTTAAGTAACTAAGGCATTTATTTTATGAGAGTTTTAGTTAAAAGGTGAGTTAAACCTTTGAAAGAATTTGACCTGCCTGGATCAGAGTTTGTTCTTTTTTTGCAAAGCAGAACCTGAGCAGACGTAAATCGGCAGGAGGGTGCTGGTAGAACGCGGAGACTGGAATCGCGACAATCCCATGTTGTTCTGCCAGAAAATGACACATGGACAGATCATCAAGCTCAGGGCGAATCTCCGAATAATCTAAGTTCTGAAAATAAGTCCCTTGAGAAGGTGTCCACTTAAAGCGTGATGTTTTAATGGATGAGTTAAATAAATCCCGTTTGTTTTGATAAAACTGGGACAGTTCGCGTATATGCTCAGGATGCAGTTGCATATATTCCGCCAAAGCGACCTGAACGGGTGTTACACCGCAGAAGCTGGCAAACTGATAAATCTGTCTGAACATTCTCATCAGTGCCGGTGCAGCAATACAAAATCCGGTTTTCCAGCCCGTGACATGGAAGGTTTTACCAAAAGAACCAATCACGAAGCTACGCTCGCGAAGTTCTGGAAATGACCAGGCCGAATAGTGCTGAACGCCGTCAAAAACCAGATGTTCATAGACTTCATCGGACAGCACCACAATATTGCGCTCGCGAATCAGTTCGATCAGTTGCTGCCAGTCTGCCTTGGACCAGACACTCCCACTCGGGTTATGCGGAGTATTCACGACAATCATGCGGGTACGGTCATTAATGGCATCTTTGACCTGATTCCAGTCCACAGAAAAATCAGGATGCTGCAAAGCAATATGCACTGGCTTTGCCCCGACCAGTTGTACCGCAGGTCCATAACTGTCGTAGCTGGGATCGAAAATAATGACTTCTTCCCCGGCACGTACCGTGGCTTGAATGGCACAAAAAATCGCAATTGTCGCCCCAGGGGTAATCGTGATTTCCTCGACAGGGTCAATAATCAGTTGATCACGTTGCTGATAGAGATCTGCCACCAGACTTCGCAAGACTGGCAGACCATCTCCTGGTGCGTACTGGTTAAATCCATTCTGGCTGGCCCGGTTTAAAGCTTCAATCAAGGCAGGAGGCGCTGCAAAGTCCGGAAATCCTTGAGAAAGATTCAAGGCTCCGAGTTTTTGTGCCAAGGCCGACATGGTACTAAAAATGGTCACGCCCAAATCGGGTAATTTAGAAGGGAGTTCCAGCATGTCCTTGGCCTTGAAGAATGAGATCTGAATGAGTGTAGCAGCAAGTTCCGTATAGGATAATCGGAAAAATAGGGAATATTGAGCAATATTTTTAATTAAGATGTACCACATGCAATTTAAGATTTTTAATTGAAGGGCCATAAATTAAAGGCCTAATTATGTGAAATGCATCGTGAACTGGACGAAATGGATAACTTTTCCTAAAATCTGCCGCACAATAATAAAGCTTAAAATTATAACTATAAAATGCCAAAACCTATCCATATGCTGGTGGAGCAGCTCGGGCTTAAGCGACAGCATCGTGCGCTACATTTACAGTTTTCACATCCTCCTTTAAATCATCAGGTTTTGATTCAGCGTATTGAGGGTCAGCATCAGATCAATCAAGGCCTGCAGGCTGAACTGATCTGTCTTTCCACTCATGCTCATATTGCCTTGAAACAGTTTATCGGCTGTCGGGTGGCCATTGATCAGGTCACAGACCGGGGTGAACTTTTCCGGACTACGGGCATTATTACTGCAGCCAGTCAAGGGCAGAATGATGGAGCTTTGACCCTGTATAAATTGACGCTAAATGATCCGACTGCACTCTGGCAGAAGCGCCGTAACAGTCGGGTTTTTATGAATAAGACGGTGCGCGAGATCAGTGAAATCCTGTTCAGTGAATGGCAAAACAGAAGTGCATTATTCGCGGCCAGTCTCAGCCTGGATTTGACAGGACTCAGCCGGGACTATGATGTCCGACCTTTTGTAATGCAGTCGAATGAATCGGATTATGATTTTCTGACCCGTTTATGGCGTAGCGAAGGAATTAACTGGTTGATCGATGAAAAGCAATTAACTGTGCCTGTATCAGCCAGCGAGATTCAAGCTCAGTTTTTAAAACTGGTAGATCATTCCCAATATTTTTCAGCTTTAAAACGCCGCTCCATCCGGTTTCATTGCAGTCATGCCACCGAACAGCTCGACACGCTGAACAGTCTGATTGCGGTACGTCAGCTCAATCCGAATAGTACCAGGACCCAGCGCTGGCATGCCCAGCAACTTGCCCAGGATCAAAGCCAGCCTTTATTCAGTAATCATCAGCAAAGTGATATCCATGCAAATGCCACTCTTCACCTTGAAGATGCGTGGAACATCAGTCCGGCCTGGACCGGCGACTTAAATCATGAGGATCAGGTGACAGCATCTGGTATAGCCCAACTGGATCGACTCAATCAGCAGCTCAGTGACTATCATGCTTTACAGTCTAAATATTTTAAAGCCAGTAGCAGCGTACGAGATGCTCAGGTTGGATACTGGTTTGAACTGCAACAGCATCCTGAAATTGATCAGCATCCTGCCCATCAACGTGAATTTCTGATTTTAGCTAAGCGGTTTTATAACCAGAACAATTTACCCAAAGATATCTTATCTCAGCTGGACAGTTTGCTTGAGAAGAGCGGCTGGCAGATGACACAGGAGGAACGACAGGCCAATGAACTACAGATGGTGCGCCGTGAAATCCAGGTTGTTCCTGAGTACCACCCCTTCATTCATCGGCCTGCTGCTGCATATCCGCAACGGGCTCGAGTGGTCGGACCTGAAGGTGAAACGATTCATGTCGATGCATGGGGGCGGGTGAAAGTTCGTTTTCTGTTTACCCGGAGTGAGGATCATCAGCATGATGGCGGCGCAGGTAGCAATGACAATGATAGCGATTCTGCTTGGGTGGATGTTTTGACCCCTTGGGCGGGTGAGGGTTATGGCATCAGGTTGCATCCGCGAATTGGCGAAATTGTAGTGATTGACTTCTTTGAAGGTGATATCGACCGGCCCTTTGTGGTGGGACGGATTCATGAAGCAGAACGGCATCCGACCATGTTTGATGCAAAAGGAGAACTTCCTGCGACCAAAAAACTCAGTGGCATCCGTTCTCAGGAGGTCGATGGGGATGGCTTTAACCAGTTGCGTTTCGATGATACCCCTGAACAGATTAGTGCGCAGCTGCAAAGTAGTCATGCAGCCAGTCAGCTCAATCTGGGAAATCTAAGCCATCCTAAAGAAAGTGAAAGCAGCGAAGGTCGAGGAGAAGGTTTTGAACTAAGGACAGACCAGTGGGGTGCCATACGTGCAGGAAAAGGCTTATTAATCTCCACTTATCGGCAAGATTCAGCAGCAGGCAATCACCTGGATGCGAGTCGTGCCAAAGAGCAGATTGAATCGAATCTCGATCATAGTAAAGCCTTGAGTGATATTGCTGAACAACAGCAGACAGATCCGCTGCAATTTTTTGATAGTTTAAAACAGTTTCTGAGTCAGATTGAAGCTGAAGATCAAGCCAAGGCCATCGCATTTAAACAGGCCGTGATGTTATTAACTGCCCCCCAAACGATTGCACTGAGCACAAATGAAAATATTCATTTATCCGCTGATCAGCAAATCAATCAGAGTGCCGGGGACAATATTCATTTTTCCACACAGAAGTCTTTAGTTGCTCATGCACAGGACCGGATCAGTTTATTCGCTGCTCAAGAGGGCGCAAGTGTCTATGCCGCTAAAGGCAAAATTGAACTACAAGCCCAAGATGATGCAATTGAAGCGATCGCTCGTAAGGTAATCAAGCTCATTTCGACTGAAGACAAAATCGAAATCACTAGTCTGAAGGAGATTGTACTGACCGCTGGAGGGTCTCAAATTAAGGTAAATAGTGGCGGGGTATTTTTCACGACTGGCGGAAAATTTGAGTGTAAGGCGGGGCAACATAATTTTATGGGAGGGGCTAAAGTCTCTTATGAAATACCTCAGCTTCCGAATAATGCTTTATATAGCAATAGGCTGGATATATATGATCTATTTTGGCAGTCCGATTTCAGTTCAATAAATTATAAAGCTTTTATTCCTGATACTAATTCGTATATTTCAGGTCAGCTTGATGCGCACGGTCGTACTGGAAAAATTACTACAGCTGATTCCTCTAAAGTAGAAATTTTGGTAGGGCTCAATGATGAATGGGGATTAAGTGTCCAAGGTTATGATGTTGATGACCTGATTGAGCAGAATAATAAATAGGAGATAAAAATAAAAATGACAAATAAGTCTTTAGCAACAGTACAAATTCTAGATTTGTTAGGAAATCCAATTCCTAAAGTTCAATATGAAGTCAAAAATAGTAAGACAGGTCAACATGTAGTACGGGGTTCTACCAATTCCAAGGGGTGCCTTTATGAAATTCAAAGAGACAAAGGAACGGTTTTAGATATATATGTCAAAAGCCTTTTAGGTGGAGGTATGAAAAAAGTTCAGACTTTCATAATGGCGAAAGACCGTATGCTGGTTACGGTTATAAGTCCTAAAATTCTCTTGGATTTAAAAACATTAGAAAATAATGAAAATAAAGGAAGTTATAAACGTAAAACACATAAGGTTAAAAAAGGTGAAACTTTATCATCTATTGCACAACAGTATCACACCACAATCCGAGTGCTCGAAAGGCTGAATGGGATAAAAGATGTCAATAAAATCAGCATAGGACAAGTAATTAAACTTCCAATTAATATGCCTGCTACAGGAAATAATACAAGTATTGATAGAAAGCCAAACCCTCAAAAAAATGCTTCTCAAAATAATAAGTCTCAATCATCAGAGAAAAGTAAAAAAGAGACTAAACAGGCTGATAAAGGAATTGTGAATACAGTTGAAGAGTATGAGAAGAAAGCATTAGAGCAGCTTAATGAATGGTATGAAGAAGGTAAGAAAGCTTTATCGGATGCAATAAAAATTGATATGAAAGAGGATCGCAGTCAGGATGGCGGAACACCGAAAACTGATACTTCCAATTTATGTAAAACTAATCCTCAATGTATATCTCAAGGCAAAAGTGAACTTATTAGAGAGGTTAATATCAGGCTAGCAGGCTTTGGTGGCGCATTACCTACAGATGAATTTACTCCTTTAACAGCGGAATGTATAAAGCAATTTCAACGGGATTATATGGGGGTTCCTGAAACTGGAAAAATATGCGGAAGTTTTTTAGCAGCTTTAGATAAGTTCCGTGATGAATATGGAATTGCAAATTTTATGACTAAAGCTAGTTGTCCCTGTGGTCAGTGTTCAGGTTATGGTAATAATAGAAGAGGTATTAAATCTGGTTTGAATACTGCTAATGAATATCCAGGATTGCATAGATCTTTAATATGGATATTAAAAGCATTAAATTTTTATTTAAAAAATGAATTTAAATATAAAGGTCTTGAAGTGGCTTATATAGAATCTGGTTATAGATGTATAAATGATAATAAGAAAAAAGGCAGAACTACAGTAAATCATATGGGTTTAGCATTAGATATACATATTAATAAAAATGGGAAGAGGACTAAGGCTATAGAAGATATAGAGTTTATTAGAAAAAAAATTATGACTATAAAAATGAGAGCAAGTGAAGAAAGGGCTTCTGATAAAATATATTTAGAACCAAAAAAATTTAAGAGTGGAGCAAATGGAGCAACTACTTGGGTTCATTTTGATGTGACAAGATTCTCAAGTATTTACTTTAATGATGAATACTTCAAAAAAGAAATTAAAGATCTCAATGGAAATCCGGTAGTTGAGATTATTAAATCACTAAATATGAATTCTATTTTAAATTGTGCAGGAATAATCGTAAATACTTCTACTATTTCTAAAATAACAGATCAAACTATTGAGGCTCTGGTAAAAGAATTAGGTGATGCGATTGCTAGTGGTGAAGGTAGCTATGAAGCTTGGAATGCAGGAGCTCCAGAAGGAAAAAGAGTTAAATACGGAAAAATGAATGACTTGCCAGGTACAATCACTGAAAAAACTATTGATGAAATTTTAGACGCTGCGAAAAAATATAGATGGGATGACAATAGAAGAAGATTTGCCACTGGAAAATATCAAACAATTCCTTCTACTTTAGCAGCAGCTAAAGCGAGACTAAATTTGAGTGGTAATGAATTATATGATCCTGCTATGCAAGAAAGAGTCTTTAAGGAGCATTTATTAAGAGGTCGTTCATCTATCTACAGCTTGATTATTAAAGGTGATAAAACTGTAGAGCAGGCCATGGTTGATGCTTCGAAAGAGTGGGCTTCAATTGCTTTACCGAAGGGAGAAAAGAATAAATATGGAATTATTTCTGATGGTAGTATCGGTTATCATGAATCTAAAACGAATAAAGCAAATAAACATTCTACCGAAAAAGTTAAAGTTATATTTGAAAAAATTCATGCTTATCATTCAAATAAATAGGTTTTAAATATGAAATCCAAATTAATTTTATCATTGTTTTTTAATGGTTTATTATTTTCAAGTTGTACATACCCAAAAGAAAATATATTAATAACATCAAATAATGTATCAAGATGTTATTTTGAAAGTGAAGTTGTTGATTTTTGTTCTAGAAACAAGATTGAAATCTATAATCAACATATTAAAGATTTGCCTAATTTTTCAAATGATAAAATATTATTAATTTTAAATCATAATAGAAGTACAGGTAAAGGTGAAAGTAGAGTTGTTAAGCTGATAGTTATATTAGATCCTCTAGAAAAAAAAGTAATTCCTGTGCCTCAGATGGTAGGTAATTTTGTCGATGGTAATTTAAGGGAAATTAATGATGATCCTGCTATTATAAAATATAATAAAAAAGATAATAAAGTTTGTTTATCAGGGACTACCTACTTTTTAGAAAATAATAATATTAATATTGAAAATGAATGTTATAAGTTTGAAAAAGGACGTGTAAATAAAATAGAGGGCTTAAGATTAAATGGTATTGAAGAATTTTCTAAGTTGCCCTATTCATCTGATATTCATTTTAAGTGTATAAATAATATTAAATTAAATCAATGTAATAACTTGAGATTAATATCTTCGCAAAAAATATTAAATAAGTATAATTTTATTAACCCTCAAGATGGAATGAGTGTTTTTCTGAAAGGGGAAAAAGATTTCTTTTTAATAGTATCTCCGTTTTTTGATGAAGGGGGAGCTAATTTAAGGATTATGAAAGTTAAAAATTTTAATTTAATTTCAGAAAAATATATTTATGCAGGAAAAAATGTAAATATTGATGGTGATTTAAACATAAAATATTTTGAAGGAAATAATAAAAAAGAATTCTCATTCTAAGAATAATTAATTTAAAAAGCCGGCTTCCACCGGCTTTTTTCTTTTACCCTTCCAAAACCTCTCCCAGCAGCTCCTCACTTGGCGCAAAGTAATAGGCACCATCCAGAGGTGTTACGAAATGCAGCAGACCGTCATGAATTCCATCGCCAGAGGTACCGAACATACGTTCTAACATAGTATCAATAATTTTCAGGTCTTTGGTATAGGCAATAAAGAATAGACCCTGGTCACCACGTCCGTCACCATAAGGCAGAGAATGACGTAGAATTTCCATTTCTTCGCCTTCTTCATCTTCAACTACAGTACGTGCCACGTGCGCATTTTCAGGTTTGACTTCATCATCCAATTCAATGGATTCAAGCTTGGTGCGACCCATAACCTGTTCCTGAGTATCAACTTTTAGCTTTTTCCATTTTTCCAGGTTATGCGCGTAACGCTGGGCAAAAATAAATGAACCATCTTGGAAAATACCTGAATCTTCACCTAATAATGCGACTTCAGCACGATCATCCGGGAATTGTGGATTTTCAGTACCATCGATGAAGCCGGTAATATCACGACCATCAAAGTAGCGGAAGCAAACTCGCTCATCCAGCACCTGAACCTGGTCCTGAATTCCTTCAAAAAAAGCTTGACTGAGCGCAAAGCAGATATCAGCACGGGCACTGGCAATATGAATCAGTACATCTGCTGGAACAACCGGCATATCAAACGAACCATGAATGGGTTCAAGCTGTTTAAAGCCTGCAGGAGCTTGATCATAAAGTTTTGTCCACAGTTCAGGACCAAAAGCTACGCCTGTTTTAATTTGTGCTTGAGGGTGTTGCGTGATCAGCCGATCACGAGAAGTAAACAAATGTTCGAGTTGTTCTTTTAATTTTTCAATACTCAAATCTTTAAGACGTAACACAATAAAGCGAGCATGATCTGAAGGAAGTGGCAAGATTACCGATTGGGCTGTCATTCATGGCTCCTATAAGGATAGATCCTGTTTTTTAATGTACATATTGTGCCTGAAGCTAGACAGAGTGAATAGTGCAGTGCCTTATATTTAAGCAAGTTTTTAGCCTGATTTTATTGGAAAATTCATATAATATTGGGCAAGTTTTGCTGAGTTAAATATTCATGTCCTATCAAATGTGGTTTGCCTATATGTTGGCCTGCTGGGTGATTAGTGTCTCTCCGGGTGCTGGTGCAATTGCATCGATGTCGAGCGGATTGAATTATGGTTTTCGGCATGGTTACTGGAATGCGCTGGGTCTGCAACTGGCTTTACTGGTACAGATTGCAGTGGTTGCAGCAGGCGTGGGAGTTTTGTTTGCGACAACCCCATGGGCATTTTTAGTGGTGAAATGGTTTGGTGTTGGCTACCTGTTATATTTGGCAGTTTTGCAATGGAAAGCACCTGCACAGAACATCGAAATTAAACATGAATTGACGCGAAAATCGAGAGGAAAACTGGTACTGCATGGTTTCTTGGTTAATATCACTAATCCTAAAGCCATCGTATTTTTACTGGCCGTCTTGCCGCAATTTCTGGATTTGTCCAAACCACAATGGATTCAGTATTTGATTATGGCTGCAACAATGGTGACGATTGATCTGATTGTGATGGCGGGTTATACCGGATTGGCTGCTAAAGTTTTAAGGCTACTAAAATCACCGAAACAACAAAAAGTCATGAACCGGACTTTTGCCGGTTTATTTGCAGGTGCTGCATTTTTATTGAGTTTGGTGCATCAATAACGAGTGTTTGCTCTCTCCTTAAAGGAGAGAGGCTGAATAGATCATTAGAAAATCATCATGATTTAACAGAAAGATTAATTCAGCTTTTTAAACTTCTGCACACAGAAGATCAGTGCAAATAGCACCGCCATGGTCAGGACAATGGTTAAACCTGTCGAAGTATTGAGACCTGCACTCGACCATAGGCCCACGGTCACCCCAATTTGCGCAATCACGAATGCCCAGATCACCATTTGTTTTGGTGAATGTGCAAGGAGTCGTGCAGTCAGAGCAGGGATCACCAGTAATGCCCCCATGAGTAATGAACCCACTGCTTTCAGGGCAAGCACGGTAAACAATGCCAATAACAACATAAAGATCAGGCGTTGCCATTTGGCATTTACACCTTCACTGACCGCCATGTCCGGATCAATCGCGATTTGAATCTGCGCTTGCCAGCTCTTATAGAGGACGGCTAAGGCCAGAATAATCACGATAGCAAAGGTGGGTAAGTCCGTCCAAGAAATCGTCAGTAGATCACCAAATAGATAGCTGAGAAGTTCCGGTCTTAAACTCGGTAAATGCTGAATGAACAATAGACCTGAGCAAAGCAGTGTTGCTGAACACAGCGCCAGCAAGGCATCATTCGGCAGGCGCGGATCATGCAGCACCCACAAAACCCCTACCAATAATAAGGCAATAAAAGTGACTCCCATCCAGAGAGGTAAACTTAAAGCCCCAGCGATGGCAACACCGAGCAAAGTACCGTGTGCCATGGTATCGGCAAAAAATGACATACGCCGCCAGAGCATGAGACAGCCCAGCGGTGCAGTCAGAAATACCAATAGCGTTCCCATGATCCATGCAGGTAAAAGGAGTTGTAACCAATCCATCATGGTTTAAGCTTCCGGCTCGGGGTGAATATGAGGGCGTGAATCATGCTGACAGGGGGTGGCAGAATCGCCGTGCGCGCAATGATCATGATGATGTTGATAGAACACCCGATTGGTGCCAAAAATCGCCTGATATTCGGGATGTTGCTGCACGCTTTCCGGCAGGCCACTACAGCAGATATGCTTGTTCAGGCACACGACCCGAGTCGTACCTTGCATCACCCATTGCAGGTCATGTGAAACCATCAGTACGGCACAGCCATATTTTTCCGGCAAGTTACGCACATATTCATACAGTTCAGCTTCGGACTGAATGTCTAGACCCTGCATCGGTTCATCGAGGACTAAAATATCCGGCTGGCGTAATAAGGCGCGGGCCAGTAGCACCCGTTGACGTTCACCGCCAGACAACTGCTGCACTTTAGAATCTTGCAGTTTACTAATGCCGGTATCGCGAATAATTTCGGTTTTAATCTCGGACGGACACTTTTCTAGTGCCAATAAATCTTTCACCCGTAGCGGCAAGCTATGTGAGGGATTGAATTTCTGTGGCACATAAGAGAATTTGAGTTTGCGCGCAGTCTTGATCTCACCTGATTGCGGTTTCAAAATGCCCAGCATGACTTTAATTAAGGTCGATTTACCAGCACCATTGGGACCAATCAGTGTGACAATTTCTTTCTCTTGTAACGAGAAATCAATGGCTTTTAAGATATCGCGCTCATCGATTTTGACCCAGATCTTGGAAAGCTGAATCAAGGGAGAGGCACTTAAGCTTTGTTGCGGCACTGCTGACAAATTCCTGAAATTTCGATAATGCTGTGATGTGCCGTGAAGTCGTCCGAGCTGGCCAGTGCATCGAGTTGATCGAGTAAGCCCTGAGCCGACGCTTCTTTCACGGCTTTACATTCGGTGCAGATTAAAAAAGCAGCCTGATGACCTTCACGCGGATGGCAACAGGGGATATAGGCATTGATCGAGGTCAGGCGATGAATCAGCCCTTTGCTTAATAAAAAATCCAGAGTGCGATACACCGTTGGTGGGGCTGCAGGACGATCACTGGCATTTTTCATTTGTGCCAGCAGATCATAGGCGCCCATCGGGCCATGCGCATTTAGAATGAGTTCCAGCACTTCTTTACGTAAAGGTGTAAGGCGTGCGCCGCTTGCTGCACAAAGACTTTCCGCTTCAGCAAGACGTTGTGCGACATTGGGATGGTCGTGCACGCCGTGCAATGCGTTGTGGTGTTCGTGCGAACAGGAACCCATAGTTCACCTCAAGTGCGAAACTGAAAATTAATAGATTTCAAATCTTAACATGAAGCGTTCTGAGTTTCGATTAGGCATAGGTATTTTTGTATTTTTGTTATATTATAACACTTCCTGATTTTATCGTTTTTAAGTGATTTCTACTCATGTTCCGTCTCCTTGCAATCAGTCTGCTGGCATTGTTCAGTACACTCAGTTGGTCACAAAGTCTGGTGGTGTCTACGCAGCCGATCTATCTGATTGCCAAGAAAATTACCCAAGGTGTGGAACAGCCGACTTTATTGCTGGCCAACCAAAGTGGACATGATGTGAGTCTGACTCCGGCGCATCGAAAAACTATTCAGAATGCAGGTCTGGTGATCTGGCTGGGTCAGGCGCATGAAGCACCCTTGGCCAAAGTGCTGAATGAAAGTAATAAAGGCATTGCACTGTTAGACTCGGGGATATTGACCACCTTGCCGATGCGTAATCCGCGTGGCGAGGCCTTGAAAAATACGGTAGACACGCATGTCTGGCTCGATCCGAATAATGCCGTACGGATTGGCTTCTTTATTGCGGCGTTACGTTCGCAACAACTGCCGGAACATCGTGAACGCTACTGGAAAAATGCCCGTGACTTTGCACAAAACATGTTTGCTACGGCTCAGCGTTATAGTTCAAGTAACAAAGCCAAACCTTATTGGTCTTATCACGATGCCTACCAGTATCTTGAGCGCCCACTCAATTTAAAATTCATGGGGGCATTGACCGATGATCCACATGTTTCACCAACGGTGGCGCAAATCAAGTTTTTACAGGATCATCGTCCACAGCGCAAAATGTGTCTGCTGGCCGAAGGTCATGCCAGTGAAAACCAGTACCGCAAACTCAATCCGGTACTGTTCCAGCATGTCGATGAAAGCATGAGCGGGGCAGGGGACTTTGTGCAGGCTTGGCAGCAATTGGCCGCCGAAACCCAGAAATGTGTACTAAATGCACGCTAATGATTTAAAAAATAGACAGATTTTGATTAGTTTAACAGCAGTGACCCGATTTAAAAAAACACGACTAAGGTCGGGAAAAGATTGCATGTTCAGGGGTGTAACTCTATAATGCCTGCGATTAAAAATAATCACCTGTTAAACTTGTCAAGCATGATTGCTGTGAGTGAATAAATAATGAGCCGAACTAGTCGCTTGATTGACCGACGATTAGCGAAAGCTTTGGTCCTCCTGCAAGCCTGTATGATCCCTGTTTCAGCCTTGATCGGCTGGGTCGTGAAAGACTCAACCGCAGCCTTGAGTGCAGCATTAGGTGCACTGGTATGTTGGCTCGCGACTTGTTATTTTTCGTGGCAATCGTTTCGAGCAGCAGGAGCCCGCGCGTCTAAACAAGTTCTTTCGAACATGTATAAAGGCTTGATGGGAAAGTTTGCCATTGTGATTGTTGGTTTCATTTTAATTTTAAGCAATGTTAAACCGTTGTCAGCGGTGGCGTTGTTTTGTGGTTTTATACTTGTTCAAGCCATGTCGTGGGTCGCTCCGTTTTGGGCGTCACGTCTACAAAAATGAGTATAAGCACAACAAGAAATTGAAAAGTTTTTCAGAAGCAGGCGAGATATCAAGCAGCACGCGATATTCGTTTGTTCTATTAGTTTTTTGACATTGACCAGGTGTGATTTATGGCTGCTGAAGAACATGCCCTTACTTCGACCGAGTATATCAAGCATCACTTGACCAACATGACCTATGGCAAAATGCCGGACGGTACATGGAAATTGGCCGAGAGCGGTGCTGAAGCTCAACAGATGGGGTTCACTGCTATTCACTTGGATTCAATGGGTTGGTCTATCGGACTGGGTCTGATTTTCTGTTTGTTGTTCTGGTTGGTTGCGAAAGCAGCTAATGCTGGTGTTCCTACCAAGTTCCAGTCTGCAATTGAAATGATTATCGAGTTTGTAGATTCAAGTGTACGTGATACCTTCCACGGGAAGTCTCGATTAATTGCACCCTTAGCATTAACCATTTTCGTGTGGATTTTCCTCATGAACTTGATGGATTTGATCCCTGTTGACTTTATTCCTTATGTAGCTCAACACGCGATTGCTTCTATGCTGGGTGTAGACCCTCATCAGGTTTACTTTAAAATTGTTCCGACTACAGATCCAAACATTACCCTCGGTATGTCTATTTCTGTATTCTTCTTAATTATTTTCTATAGTATTCGTGAGAAAGGTGTTGGCGGCTTCGTTGGTGAGTTAGCACTGAACCCATTTAACCCAAGTAATCCAGTTGCTAAAGTGCTTTTAATTCCATTCAACTTATTGTTGGAATTGACTACTTTCTTGGCGCGACCAGTTTCATTGGCTCTACGACTGTTCGGTAACATGTATGCGGGTGAGTTAATCTTCATTCTTATCGCGTTATTACCGTTCTGGATCCAGTGGGCGTTGTCTGTGCCTTGGGCGATTTTCCACATTTTGATTATTACGCTACAAGCATTCATTTTCATGATGTTGACTATCGTGTACATGAGTATGGCAAGCGAAAAGCATTAATGGTATTGCCTAACTGTCAACGGATGGTTGGGCACACAATTTTTTAACTTAATTTGGTATAAAACCTAACCTCTGAGGAATTATCATGGAACTCACTTTAGGTCTAGTTGCAATTGCATCTGCTATCTTGATCGCTTTCGGTGCTTTAGGTACTGCGATTGGTTTTGGTCTTCTAGGCGGCCGTTTCCTTGAAGCTGTAGCTCGTCAACCAGAATTGGCTCCACAACTTCAAACTCGTATGTTCTTAATCGCGGGTCTTCTTGATGCTGTGCCTATGATCGGTGTTGGTATTGGCTTGTTCTTCATCTTCGCTAATCCATTTGTAGGTTAATCAGCTTAATTCCGAAATTCACTATTTGAGGAATTTGCAATGAATATCAACCTCACATTGTTTGGCCAAGCGATTGCGTTTGCGATTTTTGTCGCATTCTGCATGAAGTTTGTATGGCCACCACTAATCAATGCGATTAGTGAACGTCAGCGTAAAATCGCTGATGGCTTAAATGCTGCTGAAAAAGCGAAGGCTGACCTTGCAGATGCGCAAGCACAAGTGAAAGCTGAGTTAGACGCGGCAAAAGCACAAGCGGCTCAATTGATCGAACAAGCGAACCGTCGTGGTGCACAATTGATCGAAGAAGCGCGTACCCAAGCTGCGGCTGAAGGTGAGCGTATTCGTCAACAGGCTAAAGAAGCTGTTGATACTGAAATCAATGCTGCTCGCGAAGAATTGCGTCAACAAGTGGCTGCTCTTGCAGTAACTGGTGCTGAGAAAATTCTTAGCCAGCAAGTTGATGCAGAAGCTCACAATGCCATGCTGACTCAGCTGGCTGCTAAACTTTAAGAGAGGCGGATTATGGCTGAACTCTTGACGTTGGCACGCCCATACGCTAAAGCAGCATTTGCTTACGCTTCTGAGCAAAGTGCAACTGACTCTTGGTCAACAGCACTTGAATTGCTCAGTGCTGCGGTGCAAGACGAAGCATTTTCAGCTTATCTAAATCGCCCTGAGCTTACACCTGCTGAGCAGGTGGCTCTTTTTGCGAAAGTTTTAGGTGAAGACCAAACTGCAGCAGTGTCTAACTTCCTGACATTGCTTGCAGAGAATAACCGTTTGGTTCTTCTTCCTGAGATTGCAGCAGAATATGAGCAGCTTAAATCACAGAATAACAATACTGTGGATGTTGTGATTGAATCAGCATTCCCATTGACTTCTGTACAGGAACAACTTCTTACTCACGCATTAGAGAAAAAATTCGAAGCGGCGGTAAATGTTTCTGTAGAAGTTAACCCAGCGCTGATTGCTGGTGTAGTTATTCGTGCAGGCGACCAAGTGATAGATGATTCTGCGCTTAACAAGCTTGAAAAAATGCGTACTCGTCTTCTTGCTTAATTGCATTTAGAAGACTGAACTTTAAAAAGATTGAGGTATAGCGCAATGCAACAACTGAATCCATCCGAGATCAGTGCGCTCATTAAACAGCGTATCGGCGATCTGGACACCAGCGCAACCGCTAAGAACGAAGGAACCATTGTTATGGTTTCCGACGGTATTGTGCGTATTCACGGCTTAGCTGACGCTATGTACGGTGAAATGATCGAATTCGACGGCGGCCTTTACGGTATGGCACTGAACCTAGAACAGGATTCAGTGGGCGTCGTTGTTTTAGGTAACTACTTAAGCCTTCAAGAAGGTCAAAAAGCGCGTTGCACAGGTCGTGTATTAGAAGTTCCGGTTGGTCCAGAACTTTTAGGCCGTGTAGTAGATGCTTTGGGTAACCCGATTGATGGTAAAGGCCCTATTGATGCAAAATTAACTGATGCTGTTGAAAAAGTAGCACCAGGCGTAATTTGGCGTCAATCAGTGGATCAACCTGTACAAACTGGTTATAAATCAGTAGATACAATGATCCCTGTAGGCCGTGGTCAACGTGAGTTGATCATTGGTGACCGTCAAACTGGTAAAACAGCAATGGCGATCGACGCGATCATCGCTCAGAAAAACTCTGGCATTAAATGTGTATACGTAGCAATCGGTCAAAAACAATCGACTATCGCTAACGTGGTACGCAAGCTAGAAGAAACTGGCGCTATGGCGTATACAACTGTTGTAGCTGCAGCTGCAGCTGATCCAGCAGCAATGCTGTATCTAGCTCCGTATTCTGGCTGTACAATGGGCGAATACTTCCGTGACCGCGGTGAAGATGCGTTAATCATTTATGATGACTTGTCTAAGCAAGCTGTTGCTTACCGTCAAATTTCATTGCTTTTACGCCGTCCACCAGGTCGTGAAGCGTATCCAGGTGACGTGTTCTATCTACACTCGCGTCTACTTGAACGTGCTTCTCGTGTATCTGCTGACTACGTTGAGAAATTCACTAACGGTGAAGTTAAAGGCCAAACTGGTTCATTAACTGCATTGCCGATTATTGAAACTCAAGCGGGTGACGTATCTGCATTCGTACCAACCAACGTAATTTCGATTACTGATGGTCAGATCTTCCTTGAAACATCATTATTCAACGCAGGTATTCGTCCTGCTGTGAACGCGGGTATCTCTGTATCTCGTGTTGGTGGTTCAGCGCAAACTAAGATCATCAAGAAATTGTCTGGTGGTATCCGTACTGCTTTGGCGCAATACCGTGAATTGGCAGCATTTGCTCAGTTCGCTTCTGATCTTGACGAAGCAACTCGTAAGCAACTTGAACATGGTCAACGTGTAACTGAGTTAATGAAGCAAAAACAATATGCTCCTTACTCAATTGCTGACCAAGCTGTTTCAATTTATGCATCTAACGAAGGCTACATGGCTGACGTAGACGTTAAGAAAATCGTAGACTTTGATGCTGCGTTGATTTCTTACTTCCGTTCAGAACATGCTGCGTTAATGCAACAAATCGATGCCTCTGGTGATTACAACAAAGACATCGAAGCTGCAATCAAAGCAGGTATTGAAAGCTTTAAAGCGACTCAAACTTACTAATTTCAACCTCTGTTGAATTTAGTGTCGGTTTGGTTCACGGAATCAACCTTCGGAAGCTCGCAAGGGCTTTCGAATACTAGGTTAAGCGTATGGCAAATTTAAAAGAAATTCGCGCCAAAGTAGCTAGTATCAAGAGCACGCAGAAGATTACTCGAGCGATGCAAATGGTAGCAGCTTCTAAGATGCGTCGTGCGCAAGAGCGCATGGCTCAAGGCCGTCCGTATGCCGAAAATATGCACCGTGTAATTGCTCATTTGGTCCAAGCGAATCCTGAATATAAACACCGTTATATGGTTGAACGCCCGGTTAAGCGCGTTGGCTATATCATTGTGTCTTCAGATCGTGGCCTTGCTGGTGGTTTGAACATTAACCTGTTCAAGAAAGTGGTTAAACACGTTCAACAGCAACAAGAGCAGTCAATTGAAGTTCAATTTGCTTTAATTGGTCAAAAAGCGGTTTCGTTTTTTAAAAACTACGGCGGTAAAGTGCTTGGTGCGACGACGCAAGTCGGCGATGCTCCAAGTCTTGAGCAGTTATCTGGTTCTGTACAGGTGATGTTGGATGCTTATGATAAAGGCGAGTTAGATCGTATTTATCTAGTGTCAAACGGCTTTGTCAATGCCATGACTCAAAATCAAAAGATCGAACAACTTGTTCCTTTGGCTGCTGCTGAAGAAGACAAGAATCTGAACCGTCAATACGGTTGGGATTATATCTACGAGCCTGAAGCTGAAGAGCTTTTAAATGGCTTGTTGGTTCGCTATATCGAGTCTGTGGTGTATCAAGGTGTGATTGAAAACATCGCATGTGAGCAGTCTGCACGTATGGTCGCTATGAAAGCAGCGACAGACAACGCAGGCGAGATCATTAAGAGCCTGCAACTTATTTATAACAAGCTGCGTCAAGCCGCGATTACTCAGGAAATTTCTGAGATCGTTGGTGGTGCCGCTGCCGTTTAACATTATTTTGAATTGAGGAGACAGCAATGAATAGCGGTCGTATCATTCAGATCATCGGCGCGGTTATCGACGTCGAGTTTGAACGCAATAGCGTTCCTAAGATCTATGACGCTCTCCAAGTAGATGGTACTGAAACTACTTTAGAAGTTCAGCAACAGCTTGGTGATGGCGTAGTTCGTACTATTGCAATGGGTTCTACTGAAGGCCTTAAGCGTGGTTTGAACGTAACTAACACTAACGCGCCGATTTCTGTACCAGTAGGTACAGCGACTCTAGGCCGTATCATGGACGTTCTTGGTCGCCCGATCGACGAAGCTGGTCCTGTTGCGACTGAAGCGCGTTTACCAATTCACCGTCAAGCGCCTTCTTATGCAGAACAAGCGGCTTCTACTGACCTTTTAGAAACTGGTATTAAAGTCATTGACTTACTTTGCCCGTTTGCGAAAGGTGGTAAGGTTGGTCTGTTCGGTGGTGCCGGTGTTGGTAAAACTGTAAACATGATGGAATTGATCAACAACATCGCGAAAGCTCACTCAGGTTTATCTGTGTTTGCTGGTGTTGGTGAGCGTACTCGTGAAGGTAACGACTTCTATCACGAAATGAAAGATTCTAACGTTCTAGACAAAGTAGCAATGGTCTACGGTCAGATGAACGAGCCACCGGGTAACCGTTTACGCGTAGCGTTGACTGGTTTGACTATGGCTGAATATTTCCGTGACGAGAAAGACGAAAACGGTAAAGGCCGTGACGTACTATTGTTCGTAGATAACATCTATCGTTATACACTAGCGGGTACTGAAGTATCAGCACTTCTAGGTCGTATGCCATCTGCAGTAGGTTACCAGCCTACACTTGCAGAAGAGATGGGTGTTCTTCAAGAGCGTATTACATCGACTAAGTCTGGTTCTATTACGTCAATCCAAGCGGTATACGTACCTGCCGATGACTTGACAGATCCATCGCCTGCTACAACATTTGCTCACTTAGACGCAACTGTTGTATTGAGCCGTGACATCGCATCTTCTGGTATTTACCCAGCGATCGATCCACTAGACTCAACTTCACGCCAGTTAGATCCGTTAGTTGTTGGTCAAGAGCATTATGAAATTGCACGTTCTGTACAGAACGTATTGCAACGTTATAAAGAGCTTAAAGACATCATCGCGATTCTTGGTATGGACGAGCTTGCTGAAGAAGATAAACTGGTTGTTTACCGTGCGCGTAAAATCCAGCGTTTCTTCTCTCAACCGTTCCACGTAGCTGAAGTATTTACTGGTGCTCCTGGTAAATTAGTATCTCTTAAAGAAACGATTCGTGGCTTTAAAGGTCTTCTAGCTGGTGAATACGATCACATCCCAGAACAAGCGTTCTACATGGTTGGTGGTATTGACGAAGTTATTGCTAAAGCCGAGAAACTTTAATTAGCTACTCTAATTTAGGAGATTCTCATGGCGACTATGCAATGTGATGTTGTAAGTGTTCAGGAGTCTTTGTACTCAGGCACTATAACTATGCTAATTGCAAAAGGTGCTGGCGGTGAGTTAGGTATTATGCCTGGCCATGCTCCGTTGGTAACTTTGCTCCAACCTGGCGCGATCCGCGTTATTTTGGAAAACGGTACAGAAGAGTTGATCTATGTATCTGGTGGTGTTCTAGAAGTTCAACCGCATGTTGTTACGGTTCTTGCAGATACTGCAGTCCGTGCAGAAAACTTAGATGAAGCAGCTATTGTTGAAGCGCGTAAACACGCTGAAGCATTGCTTGCGAATCAAAAGAGCGATTTGGACTCTGCTGCTGCTTTGGCTGCTCTTGCAGAAACTGCTGCACAGTTGGAAACGATCCGCAAAATCAAAAACCGCGCTCAATAAGAGACGGTTTGAGATTGAAAAAACCACCCGAAAGGGTGGTTTTTTTATGGTTCATAGGTTCTTATCATGTTTGTTTTTATATATGTGTTCATAAAAAAAGATTAAGTCTTTTTCTCTACCATAATTATTGCCAGAACCAAATGTAGCTACTACGTACAAAAAACCAAACTTTTCTAATTCAGATGCTGAAAAGTTACATTCATTATTCGTAAGGTACTAATCCTTCTTGGATTTGTTCATTTCAAATGATAAGTAGGCTTTTTCTAACCCTTCTAATAAAAACGATGTAAATTGAGGAATAATATGAGCATATCTTAAAAAATTTTCACGATTTATTTCTTTCGCATCATATAAAAGAGCTAAACGAGCGAGCATTTTAGATTGATGGATTAAATAGACTTTATCTAAAGCATTGAGTAATTCACCACCTATTTCTAAGTTGTTTTGATTCTTGAAGATTTTTAGTAATGTTCCTGATGCTAACTTTTCACCTTCCTTTATAAATTCCAGGATATTTTTTAATTTTTGCTTTTCGTTATAGCTTCTGAAAACTTTATAAATCGCTAAACCTGAAGATGCTATTGGAAAAGCTTTTAAAATTTCTTGAAAAATAGTATCAGTCGTTTCTAAAACTGTATTATCAAAATAGTTTTCTGCTGTTTGAATGATATTAGATGGTATTTGACTCATTATGAATTTTCTTTTTTCTACTATATAGAATAATGTACTACACACCTGAAAATTTGAAATTTATATTTTTAGCATCACCTTAAAACAGCTGATTTAGATTATTTGTTTTAGCTTGGAATTTTTGCAAGTATCGATCTTGAGAGTGTTGGTTTTACATTTCCGATTCTTAAATAAATTTTAATTTGTACCACTCGATATAACTTTTACCCTTTCTCAGTAATGTTTTGAACCAATCTGTAAACCTGCACACGCCATAAAAAAATCAGTGATAAGTTAAATGATTCGAACAGATTTCGCTTGTTATAGCTTAATACGATAGAAGTTTAGAACAGGCAAAACTTATAATTGAAAAAAGGGAAAACCATGGCTTATCAATCTATTAATCCATTTACCAATCGAAAATTGAAAGACTACCCATCGCATAGCGATCAAGATATTCAACATGCACTCGATACCGCAGAAAAAATCCTAAAGTCAGAATGGTCACAACAGGTCGATACCCGTATTGAAGTACTGCGCAAATTGGCCAGCAATATGCGAGCGCAAAAAGCTGAACTGGCTAAGCTCATGACGCTGGATATGGGAAAACTGATCAAGCAGAGTGAAGGTGAAATCGAAACCTGCGCCAAAATTGCAGAATATTATGCTGATCATGCCAAAGAATTTTTAGCGCCCGTATCCTATGAAACGGAACTGGGTGAGGCCTGGGTTGAGCATCATCCACTGGGTATTATCATGGCGGTAGAACCGTGGAATTTCCCGTTTTATCAACTGATGCGGGTCTTTGCGCCGAACTGTGCGATTGGTAATCCGGTTCTGGCAAAACATGCCGGCATTGTGCCGCAATGTGCCGAAGCCTTTGAGCAACTGGTGTTGGATGCAGGCGCACCCAAAGGTGTCTGGACCAATCTATTTATCAGCAGTGATCAGGTCGCTGAAGTAATTGCAGACAAGCGTGTGCGTGGTGTAGCACTCACAGGTTCAGAAGGTGCGGGCAGTGCAGTCGCTGAACAGGCCGGAAAACATCTTAAAAAATCAACGCTGGAACTGGGCGGTAATGATGTATTTATCGTACTCGATGATGCAGATCTGGAACGCGCGATCAAGTTAGGCTGTCAGGCGCGTGTCAATAATGCCGGGCAGGTATGTACAGCGGCGAAGCGATTTATCTTGCATGAAAAAATTGCCGAACAATTCAAGGCCGGCATGCTGAAAGCTTTTGAACAGTTAAAACTGGGTGATCCGCTCGATCCTGAAACCACTTTAGGACCGCTGTCTTCAAAAGACGCACTGGAAAAACTCAGCAAGCAGGTCGAAAAGGCCGTAGCACAAGGTGCGACCGTAGTTACTGGCGGTAAGGCTGTAGAACATCAAGGCAATTTCTATGCACCGACCATTCTGGAAAATATCACGCGTGAAAATGAAGCTTGGTATGAAGAATTTTTTGGTCCGGTGGCGCAAATTTATGTGGCGAAGAATGATGATGAGATTGTCGAAATTGCCAATGATTCCAATTATGGCCTAGGTGGCGTGATTCATTCACAGGATATCGAGCGTGCCAAAAAACTGGCGTCACGGGTGGAAACAGGCATGATCTGGATCAACTGGTTTACTGACACCACACCTGAGTTGCCATTTGGTGGAATCAAAAATTCCGGTTATGGGCATGAACTGTCGATTGATGGTTTCAGAGAATTTGTGCAGAAAAAACTGGTCGTCGTCAAAAGCCCGAAAAAATAATACGATCTAATGTCAAAGAAGCCACTATTCAGTGGCTTCTTTGTTTGGTTAGTCTGGATATTCTTCACGTTTGCCGCCTTCATAACTGGCAAAACGTGGGTGTTCTGGTGGAAATGACGGTTCAGCACTTGGCCAAGGCCAGCCCCCAAACTGAGTTTCGCGATAACGGCGAAAAGCAGTATCTAGCTCTTGCGCACTATTCAAAACAAAAGGCCCATGTGTGGCAACTGGTGCACCGATCGGTTCACCCTCCAGCCATAAAATATGTGATTCCAGCAGCCCACCTTTGAGCTGAATATCTGCATCGGGTTTAAGTTCCAGTAGATGCTTTGGCGCTATCTTCTGTCCTTCAAGTTCCAGGCTTTTGCCCTGATAAAAATAACAAAAACGCGTTGCAGTAGCAGTAGTGGCAGGAATGGTTAATTCTGCTTCAGGCCCTAAAGTGATTAAATAAATATTGAGCTGATTCTCTGGAAGGGCTGCCCATGAATGTGGCGGGCGGTCCAGTGCCTGAGTCTGTTTAAATTGTCCTGAAATGACCCGGATATCCGCTTTACGTCCGGCCGTATCTGCTGAAAATACATGCGGAATCTGTTCACGCCAAAACATTTTATAATCGACAGGCTGTTTTTTCTGCTCCGGTGAGGAATTGAGCCAGATTTGAAACAGCTCCAGCGGATTGTCCTGATCTTGATGAACCAAAGGAAACATCTCGCAGTGCTGTACTCCATTGCCAGTGGTCAGCCATTGCACATCACCTGCGGCATAACGTCCCGAATTTCCAAGCGAGTCAAAATGATCGACATAACCGCGCTCGACAATGGTAATGGTTTCAAAGCCAGTATGCGGATGCTCCGGAAAACCGGGAATACTCTCGCCATAATACATGTCATATTCATGCTGCTGTGGCGGGGAAACTGGGCCTAATTCGGCATTGCCTTGTGGATAATGATCTTGATGATGAACGGTAAAAATAAAAGGATCTTTCAGATCAAGCCGGGATGTCACTGAAACCACAGAATACAGCACTGAATTCGACATGATTGAACTCCTGATGATCTGATTAGATGAAAATTCTTGATCTAAATATAATTTTTATAATCCATAACAGTGTATAGCCTGCAAGGCGATTGAGGAAGATGTGTTTCGATCAATCGCCTCAAAATGAGATTTTTAGGTATTTTAAGTATTGTCCTGATCAGTATTGCTCTCTGATTCCTGATCTGGATTCTGGATCAGCAAGCCGGCCAGTTTGACCATTTCGGATTGCACATTAACCATCTGCGATTCAATCTTTTTCAAGTTCACTTGGCTGAAATCCACCTGACCGTTTAAAAGAGGAGAAGCCAGAACTTGCTGGTTGGCGGTCATGATGTTGTCACGAATCTGGTCAATTTCCTGGCTTTTCAAGTTCAGGTTGCCCAGCACCTGATTAAAACTGCTGAGTTGCTGTTGAAGCTGAGTCGCAGTGGACTGCAGTTGCTGGGTATCCTTGGCTTCGACCGCCGTTTGCAGTTCGGTCTGGGTCTGTTTTAACTGTTCGACATAACTGCCGGCCTTGAGCTGCAAGTCGGCTACATCACGAACCATATAAAACATATTGCCCGATTTAAGCTCGGTTTGCGCTGTTGAGCTCTGTTGCTGAGAGGCTGGTTCCAGATCTGAGGTCGTGGTATCTGCCTGTTCAGCCGGTGCTTCGACAGCCTGATCACAGCCCATCAGTAAAATTCCAGAGCTAAATAATGCGAAAGGAAGGACAGCATTGGCAAGAATCTTGGACATGGAATCAGGGTCTCGATACAGGTGATGGAATTTTAATAGTATCTAATATAAGGACAAACTATGGAGATAAAAAAGATTGTTGCAAACTCATAACAATTCTTCTGGGTTCCGAATATTTCATTATTTAAAAACAGGAAAAAGTTTATTAAAAGCTGGTAAAGAAGTACTTTGTTCTCACCGAATTGGCTTTTTTAGCCTGCAATTACTTTAAAGATATGTCCGGTGAATCTCAATTTAGCTAAATAGCAGTTTTGAAAAAAATAAGTATCTACCAAGAAAATAGATACTTATTTCAAGCTTGATGCTTATGAGAATAATCGAGAATTATTTTGCAAGTTCTGCATTCACTGCATCGACAATCCGTGGATCATCCGCAGTGATGTCTGGTGCAAAACGCGCCACTACTTCACCATTTTTATTGATCAGGAATTTTTCAAAGTTCCAGAGTACTTCTGGTGGCTGGTTTGGGGTTAGGCCATAATCGACTAGATCTTTCCACCAAGGACCTTCACCGATACGTTCCGGTACAGCCTGCGTAAGGGTGGTATATAAAGGATGCTTGTCTTCACCCGCGACAGAGATTTTAGCAAATAGCGGGAAGTCGACTTTATAATTCACTGAACAGAATTCCTGAATCTCGGCTTCGCTACCCGGTTCCTGTTCCAAAAAGTTATTGGCAGGGAAGCCAAGAATTTCCAGACCTTCCGCTTTTTTGTCCTGATACAGTTTTTGTAAGCCTTCATATTGCGGCGTCAAGCCACATTTAGATGCGACGTTAACCACCAGCAAAACCTTACCTTGGTACTGGTTTAAAGTGGTTTCTGTTCCTTCAATGGTTTTGACTGGAATGTCATATACAGAGCGAGTCATTAGATTTCCTGTTTATTACGACTGAACGGTATTTGTTTTAACGGGTATTCGCTTTCAGTACAAGTAAAAACAGGTGAGCTCAGTTACTTAAAGCTGCAAATTGCCTCAATATTATGTGAAAAATCTATTATGCTAGGATGCGCGAATACGCATAGCTTAATAACAAGACCAGCGACTCATGGATGAAAGTATGACACAGCAACAAAAGGCAGTCTGGTGGGCCATGGCCTTACCACTGGCCGCAGTTTTGATTTGGTCTCTGAATATGACTGTCACCCGCTATGTGGCAGATTATATTTCTCCCATCAGTATCAGTTTCTACCGCTGGGCCTTGGCCTTACTGATTTTAACTCCATTCATGTTGCCCAAAGTCAAAGCAGCGTGGCCGGAGATCCGTCCATATCTCGGGCATTTTGCTGTTTTGAGTGCGCTGGGAATGGTGCTTTATCAGGGGTTGGCTTATAGTTCGGCACACTATACCACTGCAACCAATATGGGCCTGATCAATGCCTTTATTCCTATTTTTACCATTATCGTGGGTATTTTTGTTTTAAGGATTCGCCCAACACAGGCTGCAGTGCTGGGGAGTCTTCTGTCTTTTATTGGCTTGATGTATGTCATGGCACAAGGGCAGGGTTTACAGTTTTTAACTGTTGGTGAAAGTTATATTGGCGATCTGTTGATGTTGATCGCAGTATTTTTCTATGCCTGTTATGGCGTGTTTCTGAAAAAATGGCAGATTCAGATTCCACTCTTAGTGAGCCTGTATATTCAGATTTTTATGGCCTTTCTCTATCATATTCCTTTGGTATTGATTTTAGGTCTGGACAGCATCAATCATGCTAATGCAGCCAGCATTATCTATGCCGGAATTTTCCCATCCATTGCCGCGCCGTTATTCTGGATGATGGCTGTGCAGCAACTTGGTCCCAATCGCAGCAGTATTTTTATGAATCTGATGCCGGTTTTTACTGCAGTAGTCGCATATTTGTGGCTGGGTGAAGCGTGGACCATGTATCACAGTATCGGCGGTGGCATCATTTTACTTGGAATCCTCTGGGCTCAATATCCCGGAAGATCCGCTTAATCAGGAATTAAAAGAGCTAATTAAGAATTTTGTCTGATTAAATATTGAGCGGTTGATCAAAACTTTTTTAATTGAAATCCCCTTTTAAATGCTAATTTTCAAATGTTAAAACAAATAGAAAAATATCGTTTTATTTTAAAAAGAGAATAGAAAGAGCAAGATATTTTGAATATTGGTCAAAAAATGTTTTCTATTAATAGATAATATGTATTATTTGATTGTTTTATTGTACTTGTCGTTGTACTCAGTTTCTTTCATAATGCGCCCATCGAGAATGATCAAGCAAGAAAATCCTTGTTTTATCAGACTCCCAGAGATTTTCTGAACCCTCTGGATGTGATTTATGCACATCCTTTTTTATGCTCAGCCATCCCTATATGGCTGAGCTTTTTTTTGTCTTAAAACTTTAGTCGGGCTTGAGTGTCCCGACTAAATCAGACAGGACTCAGTCACGAATAATTGCGCCAGTCACTGCATCAATGATCCGGCTTGGTTGCTGACTTAAACCGAGGTCACCATTTAGATAATTCAGGTTCTGGTCAAAATAGCGGATCGCATCCTGAAGTGAGCGGGCAGGTTCCATGCCGGCAGGGTTGGCACTGGTCGAAACGATAAAACCGCCAAAGGCCTGACACAGTGCCACACAGAGTGGGTGAGTGGTTACACGTACGGCTACTTTAGGATGATGACCTTTAATCCAGTCAGGAATGTCTTTATTTGCAGGAAGTAACCAGGTGGTCGCGCGATCAGCAGGTCTTTCATGGTTCCAGGATTCAATCACTTTTTCACGCATTTCTTCGCTTAAATCCTGCAACAGATGTTCTACCTGTGAAAGATGAGCTGCCAGCAGAATCACGCCTTTTTCAATCGGGCGCTGTTTTAATTCTAAAATCTGATGAAATGCCTGTTCATTATAGGGGTCGCAACCCAAGCCCCAAACAGCCTCTGTAGGATATGCCAAGACTTGTCCATCTTTAAGCCATGCTGCTGCTTCGGCAACAGAGGTAGTGATCATGTGGATACCTTATATCAAACAACAAAGCGCTATTGTGAACCTTATTTGAGAATCCGACAACGTAGATAGAGGCCGGCTTGCTGGGTACAAAAACCGAGTAACTCCAGTTCCATGAGTTGGCTGGTCAAAGCAGATACCTCTTGCTGAACCTGCGTTCCCAGTTGATCCAAACTCTGTCCCACCCAGTCCAGCTGATTATACAGACTGAGCAGATGCGGTGGAATTTGCTGTGATGTTGCTTCAATAACTTTCGTTTTGGTGGTGTTTTCCAAAGCTTGCCATTGCGTGGCCAGCGCCAGTTCTTCGATGACCTGCTGTGGATGGTCAATCAGAATCGCACCTTCACGAATCAGTTGGTGACAGCCCTGGTGATGTTCACTGTAAATATGCCCCGGGATGGCGAATGTGGTCTTGCCTTGTTCCGCTGCCCATTGTGCGGTCAGCAATGAACCGCTTTTCAAGGCGGCTTCTGCCACAATCACCCCGAGGCTTAAGCCACTGACAATTCGGTTACGCCGTGGAAAATGCTGCTGTAAGGGGGGAGTAAATGGCAAAAACTCAGTAATGACCGTACCTCCATGTTCGATGATTTGCTGACGTAGTGTTTGATGGGCAGCAGGGTAGGTCTGTTCAATGCCTGTGCCCATCACTGCAATCGTTCGCCGATGTTGTAATGCGGCCTGATGTGCGGCTTCATCAATCCCTTGTGCCAGGCCACTATTAATATAAAAACCCTGTTCACTCAAATAAAAAGCAAAGTCATAAGCGACTTGCCGGCCGTGCAGACTGGGCTTGCGACTCCCCACAATCGCGATTTGCGGTTGCAGCAATTGATCTGCATACCCTTGCCCGAACAGGATTGGCGGCTTATGCGCATAATGGCTCAATTGCTGTGGATATTCGGCATCTGTATGTAAAAGCACAAAGTCACTGTGCAACTGGATCTGCTCAAGACTGCGCTGAAAATGGAGCTGCGACTCACTTGACTGGAAATCTTGCAGGCGCTGAATGTGGTTTTTATGAATGCCCAACTTACGCCAGGTTTCGGTTTGAGAACCATCAATTGCATGGGCGAGGTCTGCATAATGCTGACTGATTTTATAAAAGCTGCTGAGGGAGTGTTGCAGTAAATACCACAGCGTAATGGCATGGATTTGCGCTGTCGACAATGTATTCAACATGGTGAGACCTATTTCGGTGTCTTCTTATTATGGGTATGAGTTCAAACAAGAGGGATGATGCCGATCAATCCACATCATCCCGTTTAAAAGCTTAGTCTTCTAATAGTGGCGGCTGAATGTTGGCACCAACCTTGATTGGTAATTCACTTTCCAGCACATAAGCGTAGCTCAATTGATCGAAGGTTTTAAATACCATGACCTGACCAATACGCTCGCCCGGTAATTGCACCCGTTCTTTGGTTTTCGGATCAGTCACCACTTCACCTTTTTGATTCACGCTAAAGACATGACCCGTCTGGACCCCATGTGCCGTACCACGGTCAATGGTGACGACACTATGACGTGCTGCTGTACCAATCGACCCCAATACACGCACAATCTGACCACCGGCAGCAATATTTTCTGCATTGGTCGGATAGAACAGGGTCGGTAACATTGGATCGTATTCAGGCAAGACGCGATCACCACGACGTACTTCTGCATTGTAACTATCTGTCAGTTCAAGTGTGGTGACATCACCTTCGCCACGTACCGCAATACCAGATGCCACCTGTTGCAGCTCGAGTGCAGACGTATATTTCTTGCCATTTGCATCCGTAAATACATACGGTTCAGCTTCACGATACACCGCATAGCGTTGACCCACTACCAGGCCGTGACCACGTGCATAGACTTTCTGACCTTTGCCAGCCAGTACGCGCTGATCTGCAGTTCCGAGAATGTAGGGTGTGCCCTGAACTGAATCAGGCGCCAGAAGGGTATAGCGTTCCAGCCACTGCTTAATATGTTCAAGCGGAATCACGGGAATCGTATTATTTAAAGATTCAACACGAATCTGGGGTTGCAGAGAAGTACTGCCAAGATAGCGGCTGATAATACCTTCACAACCATCACCTTCGTCTTTACCAATAATCGGACGGCCTTGGTAATCACACATCAGCAGGCGGTCACCCGGGAAAATCCAATGTGGATTTTTCACGTGCTTATTACTGGCCCAGATTTCCGGCCAACGTACCGGATTTTTCAGGAAGCGTTTCGAGATATCCCAAAGCGTATCGCCTTTTTTCACTACATAAACGTTCGGTGCATTGGCTTTTAATGCCGGTGGATTGACGTTGCGTGCAGGTGCTGCCTCGGCAGAATGAATGGTCCCCATACTGACGCCGACACAAACGGCAAGTGCCAGCATCTGATTTTTAAACCCCAAGGCACTAAAAAATGGCATGCCCTTCAAAACCTTTTTCATTATCATAATTCCTAAAATTATGTGCGTAGTTGCGTTATAATAACGATCTTACACACATTTTTTTGATGAAGCATTCCCTTCATTTGGTTTTTTGATCAATGGCATAATTGAGGACGCAGTATGGCCTTATTACCTATTTTAAGTTTCCCGGATCCCCGTCTTCGTACCATTGCACAACCTGTCGAAGAAGTGACTGATGAAATTCGTCAGCTCGCTGCGGATATGTTTGAAACCATGTATGAAGCACCAGGTATCGGACTTGCCGCGACTCAGGTGGATCGTCATATTCAGCTGATTGTTATGGATCTGTCTGAAAATAAAGATCAACCGATGGTGTTTATTAACCCCAAAATCACACCATTGACTGAAGAAACGCAGCCCTACGAAGAAGGCTGTCTATCAGTTCCTCAAATATACGATAAAGTTGATCGTCCGTCACGCGTAAAAATTGAGGCAATTAATCTGGAAGGTCAAGCATTTGAGCTCGATGCTGACGGACTTCTCGCTGTGTGTATCCAACATGAAATGGATCACTTAAATGGCAAATTATTTGTCGATTATTTATCGCCATTAAAACGTCAACGTGCACGTGAAAAAGTGGAAAAACTGGTACGCCAGCGTAATAAAGACAAGGTGGCAGTGAAGCGCTAGGATCATTTTAAAGTTTATTTAAATGGTCTAGCAAAGCCCAATTCTGATTGGGCTTTGCTATAATCAACATAAGCATATTTTAGGAATAGCCTGTGTTTTTACGCGCGGGGCTGCTATTTGCATTTGCAGCTGTGTTTCTACAGATTGCTGTATTTTTACAGCCTTTGTTACCGAAGCAATATCAGGTTGCTCCGGTCTGTGAAACCATCACGCGTGCGCTTTTTATCGCGACAGATGCTCATGCGCAGCATAGTGCTGGCGAGCATAGCCACCTTATCCAATCTGATCATCTTCAACATGATCATCATGATGCCAATCATCAGTGTCAGTACTGTAAGGTTCATGCCAATTTAGTTTTACCGCCTGATCTGGACATCAAACAGGTACTTGACCGGATTCATGTCCGTTTAATTGCTTATCAAAAAACTTTTAAGCATGTCTGGTTTGTCCTTCAGCAACTCTTCTTAATTCCTCAGGGGCGAGCGCCACCACTGCCTGCATAAATCTGCATTTTTCAGCTTGGGTTGGTATTGACTCAAGCCGTGCCTAATTTATGTATTTAGTGAGATAGAGAAATGGCTCAGCCTAAATTTTCTTTACAGCCACTTGCGGCTGCGATTTGTGTTGCTTGTTATTCTTCGGTGGTGATGGCCAATGATGCCATGCCGGTTCAGACTTTGGCCCCGATTGTGGTGACATCGGCAGCAGGTAATGATGCCAATGGGCTGATTGTCCGCGCTGATCCAAAACAGCCGATTCAACCGATTCCTGCCAGTGATGGTGCGGATTATTTGCAAAGTATTGTTGGCTTTAGTTCGGTCAATAGCGGTGCCGGCACCAATGGTGATGTGACGTTCCGTGGGATGTTTGGTTCACGAATTAAGATCCTAACCGATGGCACCGAAAACCTGGGCGCCTGTCCAAGTCGTATGGATTCGCCAACCTCTTATATTTCTCCGGAAAGCTATGACCGTATTTCGGTGATTAAAGGACCGCAAACGGTTCAGTATGCCAATACTGGCTCTGCGGCCACAGTGATTTTCGAACGTACACCGGAGCAGTTTGATCAAGATCAAAACTATCGCGGTCAGGCCAGTGTCTTGATGGGATCTTTCGGACGTCTTGATCATAATGTGGAAGTCGCAGCAGGCGATGAACAGAAATATATCCGACTCAATACCAATCGTTCGGTATCGAGTAGTTATCAAGATGGTGATGGAACTACTGTGCCTTCAGACTGGGAGCGCTGGAATGCGGATCTGACATTGGGCTGGACTCCAGATACAGATACCTGGGTAGAGCTGACGGGTGGTAAGGCGGATGGTGAAGCAGTTTATGCCGGTCGTGATATGGATGGATCACAGTTTGCCCGTGAAAGTCTGGGTTTACGTGTTGAAAAGAAAAACCTGACTGATGTAATTCAGAAAGTTGAGGCACAGATCAACTATAACTATAACGACCACATCATGGATAATTTTAGCCTGCGTCCAGTGCCGATGAAGCATGATGAGCATACTCATAACATGCAGCCAGCACCCTCTGAAATGCAGGTTACACGCCGTACTTTAAATACCCGTATGGCGATAACGAGTGAATGGGATCAAAACCAATTGATTGCCGGGATGGATTCTCAGCGCAATACGCATGCTGGAGGAATGACATCCACAAGCATGAATATGCCGCTCACTCCAGATATGAAATTCCAGTCATATGGAGCTTTTGCTGAGCTAAGTCATGAACTAAGTGATAACAACAAATTGGTTACTGGTGTGCGGGTCGATCAAGTGGAGATTGATGCCTTAAAAACTGGACAAACCCGTCAGGAAACCTTGCCAAGCGGCTTCATTCGTTTTGAAAATACCCATCCAGAACATGATGATGGTAAAACCTATATCGGACTGGGGTATGTGGAGCGTGTGCCTGATTATTGGGAATTATTTAAGACCGATTATCATGGAATAACTGCAAATACATTTAAGCAACTGAAAACAGAAAAGACCTTACAACTCGATCTGGGTTATCAACATCATCATGGCGCGTTTAATTCTTGGGTATCAACTTATGCCGGTGTGATTCAGGATTTTATTCTGATGACTTATCCTAAGTCTGCAAACTCTGGGCATGGTCATCCTATGGGTAATGATATGGGAGAAATGCAGCCAGCAAAAATGAATAGTGCGGATTCAAGAAATATCGATGCAACCATTGCAGGCGCAGAAGCT
The DNA here is from genome assembly GCF_000367905.1 of Acinetobacter sp. CIP A162. GTDB lineage: Bacteria > Pseudomonadota > Gammaproteobacteria > Pseudomonadales > Moraxellaceae > Acinetobacter > Acinetobacter lwoffii. The sequence continues at coordinate 77,228 of NZ_KB849157.1, forward strand.
GGAATTGGTTATCAGTTTACTGATGCAATTCAGACAGATATCAGTGCCATGTATGCTTGGGGCGAAAACACCACAGACAATACGCCGTTGCCACAAATTTCACCTTTAGAAGCCCGTGTTAACTTGCGCTATGTTCAAGACAAATATAATTTTGGATTGCTATGGCGTGTAGTGGATGGTCAAAACCGGATCAGTCTTAACGAAGGTAATATCGTTGGTTATGACAATAAGCAGAGCGCAGGCTTTGGTATTTTGTCTTTAAACGGTAGCTACCATGTTATGGATAGCGTGGATGTATCAGTCGGAGTCGATAATGTTCTAGACCGGACTTATACCGAGCACTTAAATAAAATGGGTACTTCCGGGACAGGTTTACCAACAACTGAGCAGTTTAATAATATGGGACGTAATTACTGGGCACGTGTCAGTATGAAATTCTAATTGTTCCTCAGTACTCCAAAAGCCATTGCTCAATAGCGATGGCTTTTTAATTTTTAGCGTTGCAATAAATTTTCCATATTTAAATCGGGCCTATGTATCTTGGAAGAAGACCCAATAAAACAAGTTTTGTGTATATAAACGCCAAGTTGCTGAAGAATCAAACAAGAATAGAATGTGAATTGAACGATATAAGTCATGTAATAAAGATTTTTATAATTTAAATTTAAATAAAACAATATCTTATTGTGTTTATGGATGGGTTTTGTTGGATGTGCTCAATAAAATTCAAAAATAATGAAAATAAATTAACTATATATAACAATTACTTATATTTTTATTGGTTTGAAAAATAAACACATGATAAAAAATCTTTGCAAGAAGTGTTGCAAGGGCTCTGAAATGCTGTAGAATGCACATCCATCGGCGGTGATGAAGACTAAAACTTCTGATAAAACAGTGACTTAGTTAAGTTTGATTGGGTTGGGTTTTATTTGATAAGTTTAAAAATAGTTTTCATTACTGGTTGACTTTCTAGAGATAGAGAGTAATATAGCCGACCTAGCTTGCTGGTGACGAACCAACAAGAAGATCATTAAGAGATTATGAAGAACAACTTGTGTGGATTTTTACTGATTGATTGATCGAAATTATTTTCATTGATTGATGGTAGAAATTACTCGAAGTTTATTTGAGAAATATTTGTCAGAAAATTGATGAGCCAAGATTGGCACCCT
>NZ_KB849159.1:0-14462 GCF_000367905.1 Acinetobacter sp. CIP A162
TAAGACCTAGCAAGTATCCATAAACAGTTGTGCTGGCGACAATAGCAAGAGTGAACCACCTGATCCCTTCCCGAACTCAGAAGTGAAACCTCTTAGCGCTGATGGTAGTGTGGGGTTACCCATGTGAGAGTAAGTCATCGCCAGCTCATTATTCGAAATCCCCCTCCGCTAAGGCAGAGGGGGATTTTTTTATGCGCAAATTTAAGTATTTAAACAATTATTAGTCGCGAAAGACTAGAAATTTAAAATCCAATTTGTATGTTTTTTAGTAAATCTGTGTTATAAAAAATAAAACGGCATAAAAATTGCTTATAAAACGGGATTTTCTATTAAGGGGGTAACAATGAGATTATCAGTGGGCATAAAAATTGCGAACTCGCTGTCATTAACTCCACAATTACAGCAAGCAATTCGGCTATTACAACTTTCAAGTCTGGAATTGGAACAAGAAGTTCAGTTGCAACTTGATAGTAATCCTCTATTAGAAAAAGTTGAAGAGCAAATTACCCTTGAAAGCTTATCTACAATTGAATCAAATAATGAAAATCACGATCTAACCAATGAACTTAATGCCGATCATCTGCCTGATGACTTACCTGTAGATACCGATTGGGATGATGTTTATACCCATCAACCTACAAGTCTGGGGGCAGCCGAGTTCGAAGAGCGTGAAGATAATCGTCAAGGGCATCAGAGCCTGCAAGAATATATGCTAGAACAAATTAATCTGCTGAATTTTTCACAGGTTGATAAATTAATCGCTTATTGCATAGTCGATTCTTTGGACGACAAAGGTTTTTTAGATGCTGAGTTGAGTGAAATTACTGCATCAGTACAACATTTACTCTCTTCTATGGGGTCTGAAGAAGAAATTGAAGATGATGAGGTTGCCGTTGTATTAAAGCATATCCAGCGTTTGGATCCGGTAGGTGTAGGTTCTAGAAGCTTGGCAGAATGCCTATTAGTTCAACTTGATAATTTACCTGCGTCAACCCCTTGCCGAAATGATGCGATCAAACTTCTGCAACATTATGAATTGTTGATTACCAATGAGCTTCCTAAGCTGATCAAACAGACTGGCTTAAATCCAGAACAGTTGCGCTGTGCCGTAGATTTGCTAAAAACATTAAAACCGCATCCTGGTCTGGAATTTGAAAACAAGGAATCGGATTATCAGGTGCCAGATGTCGTGGTGATGAAAAAGAATAACTGCTGGCAAGTCAATTTAAACTCGGATGTGCTGCCAAAGTTACGCGTCAATTCTTTTTATGCCAAAATGATTCGTCGTGCAGATCAAAGCGATGATAATCAGTACCTGCGTAATCAGATGCTGGAAGCGAAGAACTTCATTAAAAGTATCGATGAGCGACATAAAACCTTATTGAAAGTCGCGACCTGTATAGTGGAACATCAGAAAATGTTTCTGGAAATTGGTGCGGAAGGCATGAAACCTCTTGTTTTAAGAGATATTGCTGAAGAAGTCGAATTGCACGAGTCGACAGTTTCGCGTGTCACCACCAATAAATATATGCTGACCCCGCGTGGTCTATTTGAACTGAAATATTTCTTCTCGAGCCATGTTGGTACAACTTCTGGAGGAGAAGCATCCTCTACCGCCATTCGTGCCAAAATCAAGAAACTGATTGCTGAGGAAAATGCCCGTAAACCTTTATCTGACAATACTATTGCCAATATGTTGAAAGAAGAAGGGATTGATGTGGCACGACGTACGGTGGCGAAATATCGTGAATCGTTACATATTCCTTCATCTTCTGAACGAAAAGTCTTGATCTGAAATTTAAAATCTGGCTATTCTAAAGATTCATTATGACAGCATAATGAATCTTTTTTCTTTTGAGGAACAGTGAAATGGTTTAATCCAGTACTTCAAATACGAATTTTTTATTTATAAGTTACTGTATTTAAATTATTTTATATTGTGACTCTTCTAATCCTAACGAAGGTGAGGGATAGAACTATGCAAATAACAATTCGTGGACATCATTTATCGATTACGCCAGCAATTGAAGAACGTATAAAAACCAAGTTTTCACAAATGACTAAACACCTGGATCAGGTAAATAGTATGCAAGTGAAACTCTCTAAAGATCATCAAATTGATAAACGCTCTCGGAAGGGCAGCAGTAATCATATCGCAGAGGCGATTATCAGATTACCGGGAATCGAGTTTTTTGCCCACGCCACTGCTGATGATATGTATACCTCAATTAAAATTTTGACGGAAAAATTAAAACGACAGATTGACCGCTATCGGGAAATGCATTTACAGCAGCATGCTTTGGCCTTATAAAGGACAAATGATAAAAAAGAGGTTTTAAAAGCCTCTTTTTTTTATATATATAATGTATGGATCCATGAATTATTTTTGCTATTTATAGTAAAATGGCTCGTTTTACACCCTTAGTCCTATAAGAGGTCTTGTGATGAATAATGAACAGCTCACTGAAATTTTAAAAGCCGCTTTTCCCGAGGCGGATGTTGCTGTGAGTGGTCAGGGCGGAAAATTCGATCTCCGTATCGTGGATGATCAATTTGAAGGTAAGCGTCCAGTTGCACGGCAACAAGCTGTTTATGCTCCTCTCAATGCCCATATTGCCAGTGGTGCAGTTCACGCAGTGACAATTCGAGCAATGACAAAAGAAGAATGGCGCAAAGCAAGCTTATTTGGAGCTTAATAAATTAATGGATAAATTTTTAATTCAGGGCGGTATCAAGCTCGAAGGTGAAGTGCGTATTTCCGGTGCGAAAAATGCAGCTCTGCCCTTATTAGCAGCAATGATTCTTGCTGAAACACCAACTACGCTCAAAAATGTTCCCAATTTGAAAGATGTGAACACATTGGTGAAGCTGATTGCGGGTCTCGGGATCATCATGAGCTATGAAGGTGATACTGTTATTGCGGATACCTCGACATTAGATAACCAGTTCGCACCGTATGAGCTCGTAAAAACTATGCGTGCTTCTATTTTGGTGCTTGGTCCATTATTGGCGCGTTATGGTAGTGCAAAAGTGTCTTTGCCAGGCGGTTGTGCGATTGGCTCCCGTCCTGTCGATCAGCATTTGAAAGCTTTAGAAGCTTTAGGTGCCGAGATTGAAGTCGAAGCTGGTTATGTACATGCCAAAGTCGATGGTCGCCTGAAAGGTGGCGAAGTCGTTTTTGATATGGTGACTGTAGGTGGAACAGAAAATATTCTGATGGCTGCCGTGTTGGCCGATGGTGTGACCACGATTCGCAATGCAGCACGTGAACCTGAGATCACTGATCTTGCGCAAATGCTGATCAAGATGGGTGCCAAGATTGAAGGTCTAGATACCGATACTTTAATTGTGACCGGTGTCGAACGTCTGCGTGGCTGTGAATATGCGGTTGTTGCTGACCGGATTGAAACCGGTTCATATCTGGCAGCAGCAGCGATCACTGGCGGTCGTATCAAAACCACGCATACTGATCCGTCCCTGATGGAAGCGGTGCTGGACAAGTTTGAAGAAATGGGCGCAGAAGTGACCCGTGGTGACGACTGGATTGAACTGGATATGCTGGGTAAACGTCCGAAAGCTGTCAGCTTCCAAACCTTACCACATCCAGAATTTCCAACCGATATGCAAGCCCAGATTATGGCTGTGAATGCCATTGCTCAAGGCTTTGCGACAATTTCTGAAACGATTTTTGAAAACCGTTTCATGCATGTTCCTGAATTGGCACGTATGGGCGCCAATATTCAGGTTGAAGGTAATGATGCTGTGGTAACTGGTGTAGAAAAACTTTCTGCTGCACCCGTAATGGCAACAGATTTACGTGCTTCGTTCTCTTTGGTGCTGGCAGCACTTGCCGCTGAAGGTGAAACGCTGATTGACCGTATTTATCATATTGACCGCGGTTATGAAGATGTAGAAGCAAAGTTACAAAGTTTAGGTGCCCAAATTAAGCGAGTAAATTAATGAGCGATATGAGAAACGATGATCCAAACTTTGACGTAATGGGCAATTTTGATCATGGTTTAACTTTGGCATTAAGTAAGGGGCGTATCTTAAAAGAGACTTTACCTTTGCTAGAAACAGCAGGGATTAACCTTTTAGAAGATCCTGATAAATCTCGTAAATTGATTTTCCCGACCACGCATAAACAGGTTCGTATCTTAATTTTACGTGCTTCAGATGTACCGACTTATGTTGAAAATGGTGCAGCCGATATTGGTGTGGCCGGTAAAGATGTATTGATGGAACATGGCGCGCAAAACGTCTATGAACCATTGGACCTGAAAATTGCGGTATGTAAATTGATGACCGCCGGTAAGGTGGGGATGCAACGTCCTAAAGGTCGTTTAAAAATTGCGACCAAGTACGTGAATTTGACCCGTCAATACTATGCTAGCCTAGGTGAACAAGTGGATGTGATCAAGCTGTATGGCTCCATGGAACTTGCGCCACTGGTCGGTTTGGGTGATTACATTGTCGATGTCGTAGATACAGGCAATACTTTGCGTGCCAATGGTTTAGAGCCACTTGAAGAAATTTGCAAAGTGTCTTCGCGTTTAATCGTGAATAAAGCCAGCTTCAAGCGTAAGCAAGCGTTGTTAAATCCGATTCTGGCACAGCTTGAAAAAGCCGTAGAAGAACGTGAAAAGGCCAAACAGGCTTAAATTTTTTGCATAAAAAACCGTCCTTTTAGGGCGGTTTTTTTATTCGATTGAACATAAATACGATGTAAATTCTTTCATCAATTTTACCAAAAGCTATTTCCAATAAAACTCATAGGGCTAGAGCACTATAGCTGCCGACAAAAGTCTGGAAAACAGGTAAACTAAAGCCTTCGAATTCAAACCTGATGGGTAAATTGATGCGACGTTTATCGACCCAAGATCAAAACTTCAAGCAAGCATTTGCTGACTTGTTGGCTTTTGAAACTGTTAATGATCCTGAACTTTTAAAAACTGTAGATCAAATTATTGCTGATGTTCGTCAGCATGGTGATGCTCATGTTCTTAAACTCACTCAACAGTTCGATCGACATCCAGCGCATCAATTTTCAGAGCTTGAACTGACCCAGGAACAATTGAAAGCAGCATTTGATGGTCTAAGCATGGAAGTCCGGGAAGCGCTTGAACTTGCAGCGAATCGTATTCGGGAATTCCACCAAGCACAAAAACAGGACGGCTGGACCTATGTCGATGCTTTAGGAAATACGCTCGGTCAAAAAGTTACCCCACTGGATCGTGTCGGAATTTATGTACCGGGTGGTCTGGCGTCTTATCCGTCTTCAGTATTGATGAATGCGGTGCCTGCACATGTCGCAGGTGTGCCGGAAATTATTATGGTGGTACCTGCGCCGAATGGTGAGTTAAATCCATTGGTACTGGCGGCTGCATATCTGGCAGGCGTAACGCGTGTCTTTACAATTGGTGGCGCGCAAGCTGTTGCGGCATTGGCTTATGGTACAGAAACCATTCTATCAGTCGATAAAATCACCGGCCCAGGCAACCGTTTTGTGGCTGCGGCAAAACGTGCGGTGTTTGGTCAGGTCGGTATCGACATGATTGCAGGACCTTCTGAAATTCTGGTCTATGCCGAAGGCCAAAATAATGCTGAATGGCTGGCGATGGATTTACTTTCGCAAGCTGAGCATGACACTGTGGCACAGGCCATTTTCATTACACCAGATGAACAGTTGCTGAATGATGTTGAGCAGGCGATTGAAATGCATCTGGCAACCTTGCCAAAGGCAGAAATTGCCCGTACCTCGATTGCCAATCGTGGTGCTTTGGTCTTGGTGAAAGACCGCCAAGAAGCATCGGATTTGATTAATCAGGTGGCGCCTGAGCATTTGATGTTATGTTTAGATGATGCAGAAGCAATGTCTGATAGCATTCGTCACGCAGGTGCAATCTTTATGGGTCGTTATACGCCTGAAGCCATTGGTGATTACTGTGCCGGTCCAAACCACGTCTTGCCAACTTCAGGTACTGCGCGTTTTTCATCGCCACTTGGTGTCTATGATTTCCAGAAGCGCTCAAGCCTGATCATGTGCTCACAAGAAGGTGTAAAAACTTTAGCAAAAACCGCGGATATCTTGGCGCAACAAGAAAACCTGGATGCACATGCGCGTTCAGCACGTTATCGTTATCAATCATAAATAGCATTACAACCTCTCACTGACCCTCTCCTAAAAGGAGAGGAGAATTTAAACCACAAAAATCTTGTGTCTTTAGTAATGAAAATTCCTCTCCCTTTGGAGAGGTTAGGAGAGGGTTTAAAGAGAATACAAAATGAATATCACAACAGAACAAATGCGTTTTTGGAGTCCTGAAGTACGTGAATTAAAACCGTATACTCCAGGCGAACAACCAAAAATCCAGAATATTTTAAAACTTAATACCAATGAAAATCCGTATCCACCTTCACCCAAAGTGGTAGAAGCGGTTCAAAAGGTACTTGCGAATTCGGCGGATGTTTTGCGTTTGTATCCAGACCCTGATGCATCAGAGTTGAAACAGGCGATCGCTAAACAACAAAATGTACCTGTTGAAACCGTCTTTGTTGGCAATGGCTCAGATGAAGTCTTGGCGCATATCTTTAAAGCATTTTTTGTTCAAGAAAAACCTGTACTTTATCCAGATATTACCTATAGTTTCTATCCAGTTTATAGTCAGTTTTTTGGCGTCAAAACCAAAATCTTGCCACTCAATGATAACTTTGAAATTGTTGTAGATGACTATAAACAAGCTAATGGCGGCATTATTATTACTAATCCTAATGCGCCGACCAGTATTGATCTAGGTTTGGCTGCGATTGGAGAAATTTTGCAAGCCAATCCGGATTCAGTGGTGGTGATTGATGAAGCCTATGTCGACTTCGGTGCAGAATCAGCAGTCAAGCTGGTTGAGAAATATGAAAATTTAGTGGTATGTCAAACCACATCGAAGTCACGTTCTCTTGCTGGTCTGCGAGTGGGTTTTGCGATTGCTCAGCCACATTTGATTGCAGCACTTGAAGCAGTCAAAAATAGCTTTAACTCTTATCCGATGGACCGTTTTGCGATTGCTGCAGCGGTAGCTTCATTTGAAGATCAAGCCTACTTTGAAGCACAAAATGCAAAAGTGATTAAGAGTCGTGAAAAGTTGGTGTCCCAATTAAATGAGCTTGGTTTTAAAGTTTTACCATCGAGTGCTAACTTTATTTTTGCCTCATTGCCATTTAAGGATGCAGGCGAACTTGCAAGTGAGTTGCGTGAACGTGGCATTATCGTACGTTATTTTAACAAGCCACGTATTAACCAGTTTTTAAGAATTACTATTGGTACAGATGAGCAAAATCAGCGTTTAGTGGATACATTAAAAAACGAGATTTTAGTTTAATCTCTCAAAACCCCTCTTTCATAAAGAGGGAATTTTTCCTCTCTTTTTAAAGGGAGGCTAGAAGGGATTAAAAAAGCGAATCAAATGATTCGCTTTTTTATTTATTCAGGCTGATACCACGTATTTAACAGATCCAGCATTGCTGAAATTTTATCAAAACATTCTTGGTATTCCGCATCACAATCCGAAGAAATGGTAATACCACCACCCGCCCATAAAGAAACATCTTCCTGATATTTTTGGATGGAACGAATCAGGATGTTCCAGGAACCGGTACCATCAAAATTAAAATAACCCATTGATCCACAATAAGCCCCACGTGCTGCACCTTCCAATTCAGCAATAATCTGCATGGCACGAATTTTAGGTGCGCCCGTAATTGAGCCACCTGGTAGGGCTGACATTAACACCTCGAAAGGATTCACATCTGCTTTTAAGGTCGCTTCTACTTCGCTCACCATATGATGCACTTGATTAAAACTTTCGATATTAAATAATTTAGGTGTTTTAACCGAGCCTGTTTCCGCATAAACACTTAAATCATTACGTAATAAATCCACAATCATGACATTTTCTGCCTGATCTTTTTCCGATGCTTTTAAGGTGTGTTTAGATTGTTCATCCAGCACTGGATCGCTATAGCGTGGCATGGTGCCTTTAATTGGTTTGGTGATAATTTTCCGATTTTTTTCGAAGTCAATAAATAACTCGGGTGAGCAGCTGAGTAATTCAAAATCACCAATACGCAGATAACTCGCATAGGGCGCTTCGGTTAATGTCCAGAATGCTTGGGCAGTCGCTAAGAGGGAGCCTTGGGCACGACCTTTAAATTCTTGGGTCAGATTAATCTGATAGCAGTCACCTGCAACAATATAGTCCTGAATTTTCTGAAAAGCCTGAGTATAGACAGATTTGGTCCAGCGTGAGCTACAAGGATTGTTTAAATGAAATGTCGGGTGAATTTTATCTTGGTTAAGTAAGTTCTGAATATGATTGAAAATCTGTTCTGCCTGTGGATCATCACTATAGAACATCCAGCCATCAGGGGTTGGTTTAATGTAGGAAGAAAATTGACCAATAAATAAACCAGGTTGAGTACGATCTGGATACTGAATATATTGTTGAGCCGCATAATCGTAGCTAATAAAACCGACATAGCCTCCACGAAATCCATTCTTTTGAGGATTTTTTAATGCATCAATCACTAAATTAAATTCAGATGGGCTGGGTTGATATTGTTCAATCCCTGTTCTTTTAAAAGACTGAATTTGTGATGTCTGCGCAACAAAATATTCTTGAGCACAGCAGGCAATGAAAGGCTGACCATTATTATTTAAATACACCAGATGATCTAATGTCTTTAATGCGGACAATACATCTGCAACCAGAGATGATTCAAACTTTAAGGGACGATGATAGAGAGCTTTGGTCATTCACGTATAGGGAGTTCGATATGACTCACTATTTTATATCAAGAAGACAAGAAAATATTTTTAAATCATGAAATACCGTTTATCGGTAAGCGACAGATTGCGACCAACGACAGTTGATCGAAAACTGACTCGACGCTAATTTAAGTGGGCTAGCAAAATTACTCAAGGAACGATGTTTAAGCTGTCAGAAAATAAAAAATACAGCCTAAATACTGAGTAATTCACAACCAAAAAAATAGTACTCTTGGGAGAGTAAACAATGAAAAAATTCACAAAATTAGTTCTAGCGACTTCAGTTGCATTTAGTGCCAATGCGATGGCGATGCAGGCAATGGATGATGCATCTCTAAGCGAAACAACGGGTCAAGACGGTTTGACAATTGGTATCGGCATCTCGAAAATTGCGATTGAAAAATTATTTATCCATGATAATGATGGTTTGAAAGATGGTTATAATCTAGTTGATACAACAGCTGGTACATCAACTCCTCAAACAGCAGGTGCAGGTGCGATCGTAATTCGTGGTACGAGTGATACTGCTATTACTGATGCTGATCGTGTAAATCCTACAACTACAGCACATCATGGTGTATTAATTGGTGCCAATTATGACGATAATGGTGCTTATTTACTTCCATCCCGTAATCTTGCTGATTTAGTGATTGACTCAGATGCTGGTAATGGTAATCCTTTCATTAATGTTGCTGCACAAGTATCGGGTCTAGATATTAAAATTGGCCGAATTGGTGTAACTGCCTCTGGTGCAGATAATCCAGATTCGATTCGCCGAGGCGGTACTGGTGTTGTGAATGACATCATTAGTGGTTTAGAAGTTAAAACGGGTGTAATGAATGCCAATATTCAATTAGGTGCTGCCCCACAAGGGGCAATGATCAAGATGAATACTAAAATGATTGGTGGTTTAGAAATCAATAACCTAGGCATTTTAGATAATTCGACTAAAAATAAAGCGGTGGGGCTTGTAGGCACGACAGCAGTAACTACACGTGAAGCTGGTGAGATTTTTGTCGAAAGTATTAAAATTACAGATGCGGAGTCTAATGATTTAACTATTAGCCAGAACATTTCTGTATTTAACGATGCTTATGTAGGAGCTACTGGCAGTACCTTAGGTAAGGCAGCACATGTTCGTATTGTAAGTAATGATACTGGGGCGAAAGACCAATACATTAAAGGCATTCATTTAGGGAACCGTGAAGCAAGATCATCAATTGGTGATATGGAAGTTCAGGGTTTACAAACTTTCTATTCTCCTGCACAAAATACTTATACTAAAGGCGCAATTATTACTATTTCAGGTCACTAATCTTCATTTAAAAAAAGCGCGTGTTTACACGCGTTTTTTTTATGACTAAATCATTTATCCAAAAAATAAAAAAAATGCTGTATTTTTTTGAAAAAGAAGGTATCTTTCTAGTTACAGGGAAGTAGAGTGAATGCTCTATAAAAAGAAAAATAGGCGCATCATGCCCATTATAAGAAAAGTTAATAATTATGTTAGAGATCGCGTTGGGCTCGGCATTGATGTATTACGCTGCCAAAGAAGCTCTGGATATCAAAAAACAGCCAAATGGTGCTGTTCACTATACTGAAGTTCTTGATTCAAGAAATGACTCTTTTGTACGTATGCACCGTGAAGCTGTAGAAGTAAAACCGGCACTTCTGGATCAGTTTCAGGGCATTGTACGTCAGGCTTATGATTATAGTTGTGGTTCGGCAGCGCTTACGACCCTGCTCAATGGTTATGTCGGTACGCAGCTGGATGAGCAGCAAGTCATGAGTGGGCTGATGAAATTCGGTGAAACGGATAAAATTGTTGAACGCCGTAGTTTTTCTCTGCTTGATATGAAGCGCTTTGTGTCAGCCTTAGGGTTGGAAAGTGGAGGCTATCGAGGGGAGTTCAAAGATTTAGTTAATCAAGATCAGCCCGCCATTGTTCCGATTTCCTATGCAGGATTTAAGCATTTTGTAGTTTATAAAGGTTATAAAAATGGCCGGGTTTATGTTGCAGATCCAGCACTTGGTAATATCAGTTTTGAGGAACGGCGTTTTCAGGATATTTGGGAAAATAACACTTTGTTCCTGATTAATGTACCTGAACAATATCGCAAAAATTTTCTAGCATTAAAAGAATCAGATATGCGCCATGTAGAAGATGCTACGATCAATCGCTATGCCTTGGTTGACATGCAGTATCCACAATTTTATATGGACAAAATTGCTGATAAAGCTTCTACGATCCGTATGGACCGTAATCGTAATACAGAGTCAGAAAAATTTGGGGAATATCAACATAACTTCCTGAGACTGTATTACAAGAATAAATAAAATGAAAAACAGTAATAAAAATTAAAATGGTGAAATGGATATGAACAGTAAATGGATGAACAAGACGTTCTTGGCACTGAGCATTCAAATGGTAATGGGCGTTGCATTTGCTGCAGAAGAACCAGCACTAGGTGAATACGAAACGGTTGATGAGGAAGTTGTCGTTGAAACTGCTGCATCTGTACCGGCTCAAACCGGGCAGGTCGAAACGCAGGCTGCAGAAGAGTCAGAACTAGGTGAATATGAAGCAGTTGAAGAGGCGGTCGTTGAAACAGCATCACCTGTAGAGACTCAGGCTGGCCAAGTCGTAGATGCATCTCAAGCTTTACAGCAACAAGAAGGAGATGCTACTCAGGCAGCTAATCTGGAAGAAGTATTTACGTCAAATGAACGCCAATACTCTCTGATAAAACAAGGCGAAATTTCATCATATTACGATATTGATTATACCTATTATCGAGACACTCAACTTGATATAGAAATGGCTCAGGGCCAATTGTATCAACTACGTGTTCAAGAAAATGCAACACATAGTATGACCAATACTTTCACTTTCCAATATGGCGTGAAAGATAACCTGACCTTGACTGCATCCTTACCTTTAGTGGCCAAAACTGACTTGTTAAAAGATACGTCTACTGCAGGTTTGGGCGATATTAGTTTGGGTGCTCGCTGGGAACCCTTTCCACTAAAAGCGGGTCGTCTGCCTCTGATTTTATTTGCAAATTTGTCGACTAAAACGGGTGATAGTCCTTATGAAATTAATGCCGCGACAGATCTAGCAGCAGGAAAGGGTTATTACTCTGCTGGAGTAGGTGCTAGTACGCGTAAATACATTGATCCAGTCGTGCTGTTTGCATCAGTTTCTGCGAACTATGGTTTTAAAGAATCAGGCCTAAATCAGCGTCGAGGTAGCCGAATTATTGAGGAGTTTGAACCTGGTGTTAGTGGAGGCTTTGCCTTTGGTTTCGCATATTCATTTAACTATGACGTTTCGATGACCATGTCCTATCAGCAAAGCTTTAATACCGGTGCGGAATTTAGCTATAACACGGGTGAAAGTTATTCTGCTGCGGATCAGACCAGTTCTACCTTTGCAATTTCCTTAGGTGTGCGAGTCTCTCCAGAAACCATTGTGAATGGTACCGTTGGCCTAGGGCTGACCGAAGATGCACCGGATGTTTCATTGGGACTGTCATTCCCACTTGATATTTTAGGTTTTGGTAAAAAAATTAGTTAATAGGGGTGTCGTATGAAAAACATTCGACTTAGCCCGTTATTAACAGGAATTATTCTTGCGGGCTGTTCAAGTTATACCTTTGCACAATTGGGAACCAACCTTTCAGTTGATTTACGTGCACTATCCATGGGGAATGCTGTCACTGCAGATCCTCCAGGGGTCAATGCGGTCCACTTTAACCCGGCTGCACTGACTAAAATTAATGGGCTGCAAACCGAACAGCAAATCATTGTGGCTAATTTTGATATCCAGCGTGAGTTTTCAGTACCCGCCGGATATAACGTATTTGGCTATTCTGATGATCCTATTGTCTGTAATGACGGACCTGAAGTTTCATCTGATTTGTGTACCGATTTTAAAGGTCCGGTCAAAGGCGATGTGGAATATGTCAGCCTTTATGTCCCTTTTCTGAAAAAAATGGTGGATTTAGGGGAAGGCCTTCCTTTGACTGCACCGACCATGGGGATTGCATACAATCCACCTGGATCTAAAGCCACTTATGCGACTGCTGTTTATGCTCCTCTCATGGCAGGTTTTGGTCATGAAGATGGTAACCCGGCAAACTTTATGGGGCAGCAGGTTGCTTTAGAGCGGATTACCTATCTGTCACCATCCATCGGTTATGAGGTCAATGACCAACTGTCGATTGGTGCTTCTATCGGGATGTCTTATCAAGCCATCGGGATGAAAACGGACTTGCGTTTCCCGAATGAGTTGATCGGGATGTTGCGTATGATCGACGAAGTTGTGTGTACGCCGTTTAAAGAAAATTCCGACATTATTACAGATATTCTTTTGCTCGGGATCTGTAATGCGGATGAGGGGATGAATCCATTTGGCAAGTTTGGTCAAATGCAACTGGAGCTTGAGCAAAACTTAAGCCCAAGTTATAACCTGGGAATATTGTGGGAACCGCGCGAAGATTTTAGTTTTGGTATGGTCTACCAAAGTTCTGCGAAAATGCGCTTAAAAGGTAAATATCATATTGATAATGCCAAAGCCCCTCAGGAAATGATCAAAGGTTTGATGACCTCGCCAACCGGTCAGATTCTGGCGGCTATTCTTGGCTTTCCAAATTATATACCATCAAGTGAATCAGGTCTGGTGTCGATGGATTTTGAATATCCGGCGCATTTTCAGGCAGGTATCAAATATAAAGTGATGCCAGATTTGCAAGTCAATTTTGATATTGGCTGGACAGACTACAAGGTTTGGGATGAGTTCAAATTCGAATTTGATCGTACCATTTCAGCTCTAAAAATTGCCAAAATTTTGTCCGCCAATGTTACTGACTCAACCTTGGCTTTACCGATGGGATTTGAATCGCCGTGGAACTTCGGTATCGGGATAGAGTATTCCGCTACAGATCGTTTGAAGCTTCGGGCAGGTTATGAGCCACGTACCAGTGCTATTCCGAAAAATAAGCGTAATACCATGGTACCGATCAATGGTGCGCAGTTATTTGGTTTAGGTGTAGGTTACCGATTTGATGCAGACACTGATCTGGATCTATCAATTGGTTTCTTGCGTAGCAAAGATCAGATTCCAGCAAATACCAGTAGTTTAGCCAACCAGACCGGGGTAAATAACCTGTTATTGAACCCATATGCAGGTTTAAACGTAAAAACAGATACCAAAATTACAATTTTAGGTTTGAATTATCGCACTCGTTGGTAAGGGAAAAATGATCAAGACAGGGAACGTTGGATTGACAGCGGTACTGGCATTAAGTCTGGTATCCGTGTCTTTTTATATAAGCGCTAAAGAATTTATTACGATTATTGGTCCGGATGGACGACCATTAGTCGTACCCCGTAATAATGCAGAGAAAAAAACTGAGGACAAATCTCGATTGTCGAAAACAGCAGGAACTGCAGCAGTTCAGTCCACACCTGTAAAGCAAAACTTAGAAAAAGTGCCCGTCGTAGAAAATGGACAAGTTAAACCTAAGCATGGCCATAATATGGTTGTACAACCAGTACAACCAGTACAACCAGTACAACCAGTACAACCAGTACAACCAGTACAACCAGTACAACCAGTACAACCAGTACAACCAGTACAACC